>JALZAP010000337.1 GCA_030948245.1 Candidatus Dormiibacterota bacterium
AGCTGTGTCATGCCCACCGCGTCGGCCAGCGACAGACCGCCGTAGGCAGACCTGACGAGCCGCCCGAGGTAGCCACCTACCTCCAGTCGCTCCCCCAGGTCGCGGGCAAGGGCGCGCAGGTAGGTGCCGCTGCCGCAGACCACCTCGACGCTGGCGACGGCCTCGGGTCCTGGCTCGAAGTCGAGCAGGCGGGCCGACTCGATGACAACTTCGCGGGGCTCCGGCACGGCTCCGGTTCCAGCGCGCGCGAGTTTGTAGGCGCGCTGGCCGTCGATCTTTACCGCCGAGAAGGCCGGCGGCCGCTGGACGATGGTGCCCACGAAACCGGCCAGCGCAGCGGCGACGACGTCGGCTGTCAGGCCGCTCGGGTCGGCCACCGACTCGGGCTCACCCTCGGCGTCGTCGGTGTTGGTGCGGAAGCCGAGGCGGATGTCGGCCAGGTAGGTCTTCGGCAGCTGGTGGGCGAAGTCGGCGAGCCGGGTCGCCGACTCGAAGAGGATCGGGAGTACGCCGGTAGCCAGCGGATCGAGCGTGCCGGCGTGGCCCACCCGCTTCGCCCCGCTGATCGCCCGCAAGCGGCGGACCATCGTGAAGGAGGTCTCGCCCGCAGGCTTATCGAGGTTGAGGACGCCCGGCTTCACGGGATTCCATCGTCAGCGCATTGTGGGCCGCGGAGATCACCAGCCTGATCGCCTCCTCCATCGGCTCCCCGATCTCGGCACCGGCGGCACGGAGGTGGCCGCCGCCACCGAACTCGGCGGTCAGCGCCGCGGCATCGATAGCGCCGCGACTGCGAACGGAGATCTTGGTCATCCGCTCGCCGACCTCCTTGAAGAGGACCGCGAGGTCGAGCCCGCCGATCGAGTTGAGGTTGTCGATGATCCCCTCCGCCTCGGCCATCTCCGCGCCCGCCTCCTTCAGCATTTGGCGGGTCACCTTGGACCAGACCAGCCGGCCTTCCGCCTCGACCTGCATCTCGGCGAGGCTCAGGGCATTGAGCTTGAGCGTGGTCAGCGGCCGCGACTTGTAGACCATCGAGGCGATCAGCCCCGGGTTCGCCCCTAGCCGAGCCAGGCGTGCCGCGTACTCGAGCGCGTGGGCGGTGGTGTTCTCGTGCCGGAAGCCGCCGGTGTCGGTCATTATCGCCGTGTAGAGGTTCGTTGCGATCGTGGGCGTGACCTGGTAGCGGTACGCGTCCAGCATGTCCACGACCATCTCCCCCACCGCGGCGGCGTCGGGGTCGATCACGTTGATGTCACCGAACATCGCGTTGGTCATGTGGTGGTCGATGTTGACGATCTTCGCGTGGGCCGCGATGTGACGCACCGAGGAACCGGAACGCTCCATGTTGCCGGCGTCGAAGAAGAGCACCAGCTGGGGGTCGGCGCCCGCCGGCGGGCGGTCGACGATGTGGTCGTAGCCCGGCAGCCACTCGTACATCTGGGGCACCGGCGGCGGGATTATCACCCAGACCTTCTTGCCCACCGTGCGGAGGGCTTCGGCGAAGGCGAGCGAGCAGCCGAGGGTGTCCCCGTCGGCGTCCTTGTGGCCGAGGATCAGGATCTCCTCATGGGCGTCGATGAGCCCGCCGACCTGGGCGAAGAGCTCCTGGAGACCTTCCACCTTCAGGAGCTCCCCTCTTCGGTCGCCTGCGGCAGGACCTCCCGCAGCCGCTTCGAGATGTGGACGCTGTACTCGATCGACGGGTCGAGCTCGAAGTGGATCTCGGGGGAGAACTTGAGATTGCTGAGCCGGCGGCCGAGCTCGTGCCGGATGAGACCCTTGGCGCTTACCAGGCCCTTCAGGCTGGCCTGCTGCTCCTCCGGCGTGCCGAGCACGCTGACGCGGACCCGGGCTGAGCGGAAGTCGGGCGACATGCGCACCTCGGTGATGCTGACGAAGCCGATCCGCGGATCCTTCAGGTCGTGCTGGATGATCTCCATGACCTCCTGCCGGACCTGGCCCGCAACCTGCGTCTGTCGATATCCCACGAATGAAGAGTTAAAGCTCTTCGCGCTCGAGGCGGAAGGTCTCCATCAAATCGCCGGGTTCGAAGGTCTCGAAGCCATCGAGGCCGATGCCGCACTCCTGGCCGGCTGACATCTCGCGGACGTCCTCCTTGAAGTGCTTCAGAGAGGTGATCCGGCCTTCGTGGATCTGGTTGCCGCCCCGGCTCAGCTTCACCCAGCCGCCCCGGCTGACCTTGCCCTCCAGCACGCGGGAGCCGGCGATGATGCCAAGGCGCGGGATCTTGATCGGCATCAGCACCTCGACGCGTCCCTCGTGGACCTGGCGGTAGGTTGG
>JALZAP010000056.1 GCA_030948245.1 Candidatus Dormiibacterota bacterium
GAGTCGAGCTGGGTGCTGGTCGTCTTGCCCTGCTCCTCGACGAATAGATTCAGGTCAACCCGGGTCGGGCCGATCTTCACATCCTTCGACTGGGCGAGCACGTCGAGCTTGGCCCGGTTCTTCTGGGCGATCGTGTTGAGGGGGTTGAGTCCAAGGGTCGCCTCGTAGGCCGCCTTGGCCTCGTCGAATCGGCCCAGCTCGGTCATCGCCTTGCCCAGCCGGTTGTTGGCCTCCTCATCCGAACCGAACCGAACCAGGATCGACTGGTTGATCTCGGCGGCATCCTCCCAGCGGCCGGCAAGGGCGGCCTGCACGGCGTCGTCCACGAATTGGCCCTTGGGCTTGAGATGCTCGTTGAAATCGGTCTTCAATGACGTGCTCCGATGGGAGGGGAGGGCGGGCGGAAACCCGAGTATACCGGCGGCCTCAAATTGACACCTCCAGAACCATCGGCTATACAGTCTCCAACTTCGGGCAGGTTAAGATTCCGACCGTCCGCATACCCATCGTGGGGGGAGTCAATCTAGTACCCGGGACAATTTTCAGGAGGACAGGAGGAGAAGCATGCGTATAGCTCGACTGAGTCGGGCCGCAGCCATCGCGTCTCTCGCCATCGTCGCAGTAGCCTGCGGCGGCAACGCGAGCACCGGTGGAAGTGGCAACAAGGGCACGATCTCGATCGGAGTGGACCTGCCCGAATCCGGAGCGGCGGCCTCGTCGGGCCTCCCCACGCTCAACGGCGTGAAGTTCGCCATCCAGAAGGCAGGCGGATCGGTCAGCGGTTGGACACTGACGGTCGAGAATCGTGACGACGCGGTTGGCGGCGCCTACAACGCCGACAAGGGCGTCCAGAACGTAACCGACCTCATCAACAACAACGCCGTCGTCTCGATGGTCGGTCCCTTCAACTCGGCGGTCGGCAAGGCGGAGATCCCGATTGCGGCTCCCGCCCACCTGGCGATGATCAGCCCGTCCAACACCAACCCCTGTCTCACCAAGAACCTCGGCGCGCCCGCCTGCGACTACAACCCGAGCGACCTTCGCAAGGGCAACCCGAACAACTACTTCCGGGTCGTCGCGACGGACGATCTCCAGGGCCCAGCGATGGCCGACTACGCCTACAAGGACCTGGGCATCAAGAAGATCGGCGTCATGGATGAGAAGACCGTCTTCGGCGTCGGTATCGCGAACACCTTCGAGGCTCAGTTCAAGAAGGACGGCGGCCAGACGCTGCGGCAGTCGTTCGACCCCAAGACCACCACTGACTGGCGGTCGATTCTCAACAGCTTCAAGGACTTCGGCGCCACCGCCATCTACGTTGGTGGTACCGACGACCAGAGCGCCTGCAAGCCCCGCGGTCAGATGGCCGGCCTTGGTATCGGCAGCTGGCCGTACCTCGGCGGCGACGGCATCGAGACCTCGCAGTGCATCGATGACGCGGCGGACTCCGCCGCAAACGTGTCGGCAACCACGGCCGGCGCTGACGCCGGCCAGATCTCTTCCGCGGCCTCGGTGATCTCGGACTTCAAGAAGTCCTTCACCGGCGCCAACGACTACGGCGCGTACACGATGTCCGCCTACGACGCGGCCACCATCGAGATCGCGGCCATCAAGAAGGCCCTCGACGCCGGTGGCGACCCCAAGAAGATCAACAACTTCCGTGAGTCGGTCCGCGCCAACGTGGCCAAGACCAGCAACTTCCAGGGCGTCCTGGGAACCGTGACGTTCGACGGCCAGGGCGACACCTCGGCCAAGATCATCTCGGTCTACGGTGTCAAGAAGACCGACCAGGCCAAGGTGGCGGTCGGCGACCTGACCTGCGGCAAGGCGGGCGGCGCGAATGCGACGTTCTGCTTCACCTGGGTCAAGCAGTTCAACTTCGGCGCCTAGGCATTCGATAAACCGGGAGGGGGCCCCAGGGAGGGTCCCCTCCTCTCTATATGTAGGGGAGCGGGAACTTGGAAGCGATCCAGCGACTCCGTGCCACCTTTGCCGGCGACCTCGGAACGGCGCTCTTCACGACCCTCGGCATCGCCGCCCTCGGCTGGATCGTGGTGCTGGCCATCCAGAGCCCCCGGTCGCTGATCGCGACGATGGTCATCGGGGTCACCGACGGGGCCATCTACGCCCTCATCGCCCTCGGCTACACGATGGTCTACGGCATCATCGAGCTGATCAACTTCGCCCATGGCGACGTCTTCACGCTCGGTGGTTTCGTGGCCTTGCCGCTCTTCGCGCTGTTCGGTATCTCGCCCGGCGCCCATTACGCGCTGGCGTACATCCCCGTCCTGGTGCTCGTCTTCGTCGCCGTCATGGCCATCAACGGGATGGTCAACGTCACCATCGAACGGGTCGCCTACCGGCCGCTGCGCAGCGCTCCCCGACTCGCTCCCCTGATCACCGCAATCGGCATGTCGTTCATCCTCGAGGGCGCCATGTACCTGTGGCGGGGTCCGGTCAACCTCCGCTTCCCCGACCTGATCCCGGCAAACCGGTACACGACGCCCCTGGTCGACATCGGCGTGAAGGACGTGATGGTGGTCGCGGTGACCCTCTTTCTGGTCGTGATGCTCTCGCTCTTCATCAACCGCACCAAGCTCGGCAAGGCGATGCGCGCAACGGCGCAGGACCGCGACGCCGCGCAGCTGATGGGCATCGACATCAACCGCACGATCGCCGCAACCTTCTTTATCGGCGCGGCGCTGGCCGGTGCCGGTGGCCTCGTCTTCGCGCTCTACTTCAACTCGATTCGCTTCGACCTCGGCTTCGCGGCCGGCCTAACCGCCTTCACGGCGGCCGTCCTGGGCGGGATCGGCAACATCGAGGGCGCCGCCCTGGGTGGGCTCGTGATCGGGATCATTCGATCCCTCGTCGACCGCTACGTGTCGGCCAGCTGGTCGGACGTCATCATCTTCGCGATCCTGATCATCGTGCTGGTCTTCCGCCCCACCGGCCTCCTCGGCATGCGGGTGCCGGAGAAATGATCGCCACCCTGCGTGACCGCAAGCTGTTGCGCCGAAGGCTTCGCGAGTGGTCGCGGGACCCCAACATGGTCGTCTACGGGGTGCTCCTGGTCGGCGCCCTCGTCTTCCCGCCGCTCGCCTCCTTCGCGACCGGAAGCAACACCCTGACCAGCCTCGTCGCTGACGCCGGCGTCTGGGTGCTGCTCGCCATCGGCCTCAACGTCGTCGTCGGTTTCGCTGGGCTGCTCGACCTCGGTTATGCCGCCTTCTTCGCGATCGGCGCCTACACCTACGCGCTGCTCGCGTCAACGCAGCTCGGGTCCAGCCCCCTCCACACGCAGGTGCACCTCCCCTTCTGGCTCCTGCTCTTCGTCGCCATGTTTGTCGCGGCCGCTGCCGGCGCCACCCTCGGCGCGCCCACCCTGCGTCTGCGCGGCGACTACCTGGCGATCGTGACTCTCGGCTTTGGCGAGATCGTCCCCCGTATCTTCCGAAACGATCCCGGGCACTTCACGGGGGGCATCAACGCGGTGGGCAACATCGACCAGCCGACGCTGCCGATCTGCCTTGACGGTCCGTGGTCGCGGGGTGATGACTTCGCGCTCAACTTCGGGACCACCAATTGCTCCTTCAGCATCACCGATCCCACCGCGTACTACGTGCTGATGGTCCTGCTGATAATCGCCTGCGTCATCCTCGTCTCCAATCTCCAGGTGTCGCGGCTCGGCCGCGCCTGGGCGGCGGTCCGGGAGGACGAGGTTGCCGCAGCCGCAATGGGCGTCAACACGCGGAACATCAAGCTCCTCGCCTTCTCGATCGGCGCCGCCTTCAGCGGTTTCGGGGGCGCCTACTACGGCGCCAAGCTCTCGCTCGTAAGCCCCGACAACTTCGACTTCACGGTCTCCATCACTGTCCTCGTGATGGTGGTCCTGGGCGGGATGGGCAATATCGCCGGCGTCATCATCGGCGCACTGGCGGTCTACTTCCTCGAGTTCAAGTTCCTGACCGACCTGCCGAGGAACACGCGCGCCGCAGTTGACGCGGTCGGCCTTGGCCCGCTGCTCGACCCCAGCAACCCCGTCACCGGTTGGCCGGGCATCGAGGATTTCGTCGGCCGGCTGAACTTCCTCGTCCTCGGCCTCATCCTCGTCGTGATGATGCTGCTCCGCCCGCAGGGCATCCTGCCCAGCCGGGTGCGCGCCCAGGAGCTGAAGCAGGAAGGAGCGCAGGACGACACCGTGTTCGACCAGCGGGCGGGCCAAACGTGAAGCCCCTCGCGGACCCAACGCCGGTGGCTTCGCCGTTTCCGGCTATGCCGGAAACTCATCCCGTGGGGACACCGATATCCGCGTCGCCTTGTGCGCTACTCGCTCGCGAACCGCACGGTTCGGTCGCTGCGTTGCTCCGCGGCTCCTTGATCTCGGCGCCCCCACGGGCGATCCGGCGCCGTGTTCGCGAGGGGCTTCACGCATGAGCGAGCGCAGCGGCGAGACGATCCTCAAGCTGGACGGTGTCACCAAGCGCTTCCTCGGCCTCGTCGCCGTTGACAACGTGAGCTTCGAGGTCAAGCGCGGCGAGGTCTTCGCCCTGATCGGGCCCAACGGAGCCGGGAAGACGACTCTCTTCAACTGCATCACCGGGATGTTCCCGCCCAGCGAGGGAAACGTCATCTTCCAGGACCAGCCGATCACGGGGCTCAAGCCGCACCGTGTCGCCTTCCTCGGTATCGCCCGCACCTTCCAGAACATCCGGGTCTTCGACTACATGACCGCCCTCGACAACGTCCGGCTCGGCCAGCACGCGCGGATGAAAGCCCAGATCTGGGACGCGCTCTTCAAGACTCGCAGGGCCCGCGGGGAAGAGGCAGCCGTGACCGAGCGGGCGCACGAGCTGCTCAACTTCGTCGGCATCGACCGCTACGCACACAGCTACGCGCGCAACCTGCCCTACGGAGCACAGCGCCGGCTGGAGATCGCCCGAGCGCTGGCGACCGGACCCCGCTTGCTCCTCCTCGACGAGCCGGCTGCCGGCTTCAACCCGCAGGAGAAGGTCGAGCTGATGGCGCTCGTCGAAAAGGTCCGCGAGCAGGACATCACGGTCTTTTTGATCGAGCACGACATGCGGGTCGTGATGGGCGCCTCCGACCGGATCGTCGTCCTCGACCACGGGATCAAGATCGCCGAGGGTACCCCGCAGGAAGTCCGGCGCGATCCGAAGGTGATCGAGGCCTACCTAGGCAAGTCGGCCTGATGGCTCTCCTCGAGCTGCACGGCGTCGACGCCTTCTACGGCCGGGTCCAGGCTCTCCACGGCGTCACCCTGCAGGTCGACCAGGGCGAGATCGTCGCCTTGATCGGGTCCAACGGAGCCGGCAAGACGACGACGCTCCGGACGATCTCGGGGCTGATGCACCCGGCGCGCGGACGGGTCATGTTCGACGGCAAGGACATAACCCACACCGACGCCTCCAAGATCGTCGAGCTCGGCATCTGCCAGTCGCCTGAAGGAAGGCGGCTCTTCGCCCGGATGACGGTCCAGGACAACCTGCTGATGGGTGCTTATACGCGGCGCGACCGGGCGAGTATCGACAAGGACATGAAGCACGTGTTCGAGCTCTTTCCGCGCGTCGAGGAGCGGCGCAACCAGATCGCCGGAACTCTTTCGGGAGGCGAGCAGCAGATGCTGGCGATGGGCCGTGCACTGATGGCGCGCCCCAAGGTCGTGATGCTCGACGAGCCCTCACTCGGCCTCGCGCCGATCCTTGTCGATACGATCTTTGCGGTGATCAAGGAGATCAACAGCGAGGGCACGCCGGTCCTGCTGGTCGAGCAGAATGCCTCGAAGGCCCTCGCGGCCGCACACCGCGCCTATGTCCTGGAGACCGGTGTCGTCGCCAAGGAAGGCACCGGGAAGGAGCTCCTCGAATCCGAGGACGTTCAGAAGGCCTACCTGGGAATGTGAACCGGCGCCTCGCCGGCGCTTTGCTTGGTCTGCTCTGCATGGTCGGGTGCAGCGCGGGACCACCACAGCCGGCCCACTCCACCCTGGTCCTCGGAGTCGACGCGCCGCAGACGGGTCCCGAGGCCGCTGACGGGATGGCCGTGGTCGATGCCGTGAGACAGGTGTTGAACGACGAGTACCGCGGCAGCATCGAAGGCCTGCCGGTGGCGGTCCGGGCCTTCGACGACAGCGCCGACGGCCGGCGCGACCCCGCCCAGGGCGAGCGCAACCTGCGCCAGATGGTGGCCGACCGGTCCTTGGTGGGGATCGTCGGGCCGCTCAACTCGGACGTGGCCGGCGCCGAGATCCCCGTCGCCAGCTCCGCCCACCTGGCGATGGTCAGTCCGAGCGCCTCCAATGAGTGCCTGACCAAGGCGCTACCCGGCTGCCTGGTGGCGCCGAAGGACCTCCGCGGCGGCCAGCCGAACGACTTTTTCCGGGTCGTGCCGACCGCCGACCTCGAACCCCCCGCCCTCGTCGCGTACGCGACCGGCACGCTCCACGTCACCCACGTCGCGGTGGCCTCCGACGGACAGGCTTACGGCAAGTCGATCCGCTCCGCGTTCGAGACCGCTCTGAAGGTGGCCGGCTTCACTCCCGTGACAGGCGACGATCTCGATCCCAACAACGCGACGGCGCTCGACGCCTTCCTGGCGGAAGCCAAGAACGGCGGTGCCGACTCCGTCTTCTTCGCCGGCCGCGGCGACGGCGGTGCCTGCAAGGTCCAGCCCCGGGTGGCCGCCAAGCTGGGCGCCACCGTGCCCTTCTTCGGCGGCAGCGGCCTGCAGGGAGCCGCCTGCCTCAAGGACCTCGGCGCCAGCGCGGCGCCGGGTTTCTACACGATCAGCGCCGGGTCAGGAACGGTGGGCGAGCGGGCGAAGGTTGCGGCGCGGGCGCTGCTGACAGCGTTTCGAGCGGCGGTCAAGGCGGACGGCGGCAACCTCCCGGCCCGAGAGGACGTCAGGCTCGCGGTAAGCCAGAGCGTGAACCCGCACTTCGATCCCAACGGGGACACTCGGGAACGCGTGTTCACGATCCTCAAGGCGTCGGGCCAGCCGCCGGCCTGGCTCCCCGCGGATGAGGTGCACCTCTAAACAGTTGGACCCTCTATTTGCAGCCTCACCGCTGGGTGGGGAAGCGATTCATTGAGGGCTACGCCGGCGCCCTGTAGCTGAGCGCGAAGATGAAGATCAGCAGCGCCGCGAAGAGCCCGTACTCCATTACCACCTGGCGGGTCAGCGTCTCCTCCGCCGTGTGCCGGATCACGCCCCGATTGATGTACCAGGCGAGCAGCAGCATCGCCGCGAAAACGCCTTCCGGCGCCCTGCCCGCGTAGGCGAAGATCGCCCAGGCGAAGAAGGTCGCCACCTGGGCGACCAGCAGCGCGAAGAGGAAGGCTCTGCGCGTGGTGAGCGGGTCGCCCGCCACGCGGAAGCTGCGGTAGGCGGCCAGGTAAGAGAGGACGATTATCCAGCCCAGCTTCAGCGGCAGAGAGAAGGGCGAGCCGAGGATGGCCAGGTATCCCCCGACCAGAGCGAGGGCGAGGATAGCCTCCTGGACGAAGTGGTGGCCGCGCTTGGGATGGCCGGTCAGCCGGAGGTAGTCGAGGCGGGCGGCGACCACGACCCCGGCGCCGAACACTCCCGCCGTCAGCGCCCAGGTCCACGCCTCGTGGACGACCAGGGAAAGGCCTGCGATGGCGAAGGCGCCGAGCAACGCCGGGATGTAGTGCTCGACCGCCGGCAGCTGGGGGCCTGTCTCCGCCCAGAGGTAGACGAGGACCACCGGCACGCCGGCAGCAAGGAGCCCGCCGGCCAGCCACCAGGCTGCGTTCGGCCCGATCAGCTCCGACTTCATGCCCAGCGTGAGAGCGGCCAGCACCAGCCCGGCGAAGACGAGGAAGCGACGGTCGCGCTCGACCTTGGCCACCGTCAGCGGCGGCGCTACGAAGTCCTCGTTCGGCGGCGGGGTCTTCACCTGCCGGTTCGGCCGTAGCGATCCTCAAGGCGGACCACGTCGTCGATCTCGGGTGTCGAGACCTCGAAGACGTCGGTGTCGGTGACGGCGGTCATCCGGTGCTTCCGGCCCGGGGTTATGTGGACCGTGTCACCAACCTTCAACCGATGGGCAACCAGGTTGCCATCCTCGTCGCCCAGCTCCAGGTCCATCTCGCCGCGCACGATCAGGATGCACTCGTCCTTGGCGTTGTGGTACTGGAGCGAGAGGGCCTGGCCGGCGTCGATGTGGAGGATCTTGCCGAGGTAGCGGTCGGTTATCGCCCACCGGTCCTCGTAACCCCAGGGCTTGTCCACCCTCGTCTCCTCGCGCCTCTTAACCTCCGCCATGGCCACCAATTCCGAGGATGTCCTGGATCGTGTCCAGGCGCTCCTTGACCGCCTCTGGATAGTCCGCCTGTGATTAGATACGTACGAGAGGCTCGGTCGCGGTTTCGCGGATCAGGACCCAGGAGCCGTCGGCGAGGTTGAACTTGAAACCGTCGTCGTCGCGGACGCTCTCCACCTTGACCCCAGCCACCAGTTTCGGCTCGTGCTCCTTCATCGTCTCGAGGATCACCTCGCGGTCGTGGTCGTAGCTTTCGCGAGGCATTCGAATGTCGCGCCGCTCGTAGAAGTGGGGGCCGACCCGCTTCTCGAGGTCGGCCAGGATCTCGGAGATCGGCTTTTGGTAGCGCAGGAT
>JALZAP010000057.1 GCA_030948245.1 Candidatus Dormiibacterota bacterium
ATCATGCCCTGGTCGCCCGCGCCCTGGAGCTCGAAGGGGTCGTCTTCGAATTCACCCGAGCGCTCCTCGAGGGAGTGGTCGACGCCGGCGGCGATGTTCGGTGACTGCTCCTTGAGGTAGACCTGGATCATCGCGTGGTCGGCGTCGAAGCCGAGTTCCTCGCTCGTGTATCCGATCGCGCGGATGGTCTCCCGGATCGTCTTGGCGATGTCGATGTCAGCCGTGGTGGTGACCTCTCCGATGACGACGCAAAGGCCCTTGGTGATCGCCGTCTCGCACGCGACCCGAGCGTCTGGGTCGGCGGCCAGGAGCGCGTCGAGGATGGCGTCGGAGACCTGGTCGCACACCTTGTCGGGGTGTCCTTCGGTGACGGACTCGGAGGTCAGCAGGTAGGACGGTGCGTTGCTGAACGAGCTCATTCGGTCGGCATTCTAGCCGAGCCGCTAGATTCGACCGCGAACGAATGAGGGTCGGCGTCACCATCCCCGCCTACGAGCTCGCCACCGGCAAAGCGCGCTCCTTCGCGGCCATGGTGGAGGACGCGATCGCCGCCGAGAGCCTCGGCTACGACTCGGTCTGGGTGATGGATCACGTCTTCATCGAGCGCGGCGGAAAGCGCGTCGTGGGCGGGCCGGAGCCACTCAGCTTCCTTAGCCACGTCGCCGCGCGCACCCAGGAGATCGAGCTCGGGACGCTGGTACTCTGCGCCCCTTCTCGCCCACCGGCCCAGCTGGCCCGTGAGCTGAGGACGCTGCAGGAAGCCTCGGGCGGGAGGTTCATCCTCGGCATCGGGGCCGGCTGGCACCAGCCGGAGTTCGACGCCTTCGGCTTTCCGTTCGACCACCTGGTCGGCCGCTTCGAGGAGTACATGGAGGTGCTGACCCGGCTCCTGGGCGGTGAAGGAGTCGATTTCGAGGGTCGCTACCAGGTTCTCCGCAGGGGAGTTGTCTACGGTGATTCCGCGCCACTGCCGTGGGTCGCCGCCGCAGGCCCGCGGATGCTGCGCTTGACCGGGCGCCTGGCGGGAGGCTGGAACGGGGCCTGGTACGGATTCGACACGTCCGTCTTCCGGGAGCGGCTGGTCGAGGTCGAGGCGGCGCTCCAGGCGGAGGGCAGGCAGCGATCCGAGCTGGTGGCCAGCGCGGGCCTCCTCGTGCTTCCCGGCGCGCCGGCTCAGCCTTCGGCGATCGCCGGCAGCCCGGAGCAGGTGGCGGCGGCGATCAACGCCTTCGGCACGGCTGGCTGCGAACACGCCATCCTCAACTTCTCGCTGACGCCCTTCGCCGAGGGCGAGCCGGGTCTAGCGAGGGTGCTGGCGCCGCTCCTCGAAAGCATGCGTTGAGGCGCCCACTCCGAGGCCGGTGACAGGGCCCGACGCGGGCCTGGCCGCGACCGGCGGCTCCACCTCGCGGGGACCACGGACGAGCGGCCAGTGAACCGCCATCCGGGCACCTCCGGCGGGTGACTCGGTGACCTCCCAGCGCCCGCCGGTGGCGGTGACGATGGCATTGCCGATCGCCAAACCGAGCCCGGCGCCGCCCGGCGTGTTGTTCGCGCGGTGGAAGCGGTCGAAGATGTGCGGCCGCTCGGCGGGCGGGATACCGGGCCCGGCGTCGTCTACGGCGAGCCGCACCCGCCCATCACCGGTGAGGACCGAGACGTTGACGCTGCCGCCTTCAGGGGAGTAACGGCAGGCATTGTCGACGAGCACACCGGCGAGCCGGTCGATCCACTCCGGCGGAGCCGCGATGAGCGGTGGCTGGGGCGCCGTGACGCTCCCGGTCATTCGGATGCCGCGCCGGTCGGCGACGTGGCTGAAGCGTGCCACCGAGTCGATCGCGACCTGCCCGACATCGACCGTCCCCGACTCGGGCAATTTTGGTTCCGACTCGAAGCGGGCCAGCCAGAGGAGGTCTTCCACGATCCGGCGAAGCCGGGCGCCTTCACTCGCAATCCGCTCGATCGACTGCCGGTAGGAACCGGCGTCGCGATCCTGGAGAAGGGCGAGCGAGGCCTCCGCCTCGATGACCGTGAGCGGCGTGCGCAGCTCATGGGAGGCGTCAGCGGTGAAGGCAAGCTGGCGGCGGCGAGCCTCTTCCACCGGCGCGACCGCCCGCCGAGCGATCCAGACGGCGCCGAGGAAGACCAGCATCGCGAGCGGGACTGCCAGGAGAGCCTCGTAGAAGACCAGGCTGGTGGTCGCCTGGTAGATGTCGTCGACGTTCCGTCCGACGACGAGCCAACCGACGATCTGCCGGTTGGGGGATGCGACGTCGACGATGGGAACGCTGGCGACTCGATAGTGATGGCTACCGGTGTCGACGGACGTGGGCCCGGCAGGATGGAGTCCGTCGGGAAGCGGAGGCGCGCCCGGGGTTGCGCCGGCGATGGTGCCGTCGAGGCTGTAGAGCCAGGAGTAGATCGGCACCGTCCCATCGCTGCCCGGGCTCCGAACATCACGAAAGTCGCGTGCGAGGGTCGCGATGCGCGCGGCGAGCCGGCTGTCGGCGTCCGAGATCCGGCTCCTGAAATAGCTCAGGTCGATAGCCGAGACGACCACCGCGTAGAGAACGAGGACCACCGTGGCGCCGATGCCGGCGACCCGGGCGATCCGCCAGTCGATCTTCATCCTTCGACCAGCCGGTAACCCGCTCCGCGGACGGTGAGGAGCTGGACGCCCGCGCCCCCGACCTTACGCCGGAGGTTGGCCATGTGGACGTCGATGGTGTTGGAGCCGATCTCGGCGCCAGCCTCCGGCCAGGCATGGCGGCCGATCACCTCCCGGGTGACGATCGCGGGCGACCGGCGGAGCAACAGCTCGAGGATGGCGAACTCCACCCCGGTGATGGCGACGTGCTCACCCTCGTTGGTGACCAGCCGGCGGGCTGGGTCGAGCGACAGCCGGCCGCGGCTGAGAACTGGCTCCTCCACCTCGGGCGGGCGGCGGAGCAGGGCGCGGAGCCGTGCGAGCAGCTCTTCGAACTGGAAGGGCTTGACGAGGTAGTCGTCGGCGCCGGCGTCAAGCCCCTGCACCTTGTCGGCGATCGTGTCGCGGGCCGTCAGCATCAGGATCGGCGTTCGGATCTTCAGCTTGCGCGCCTCCCGGGCGACCTCCTCGCCGCTCAGCCCCGGCATGCGCCAGTCAAGGACGGCGGCGGCATAGTCGTAGATGCGCAGGAGGTGGAGCGCGTCGTCACCCTGGCTGGCGGTGTCGCAGACGTATCCCTCCTCGGTGAGGCCCCGCTCGAGCACCGAGCGGACGCCTGCGTCATCCTCCGCAATCAGTACGCGCATGTCTCGTGGTGAACCTTCAGGTGGGGCGGCGGCGCCGTCAGGCCCCGGCCGCGGGCAGGAGGACCCCCGCGACCGGAAGCCTGGACGGCTTTACGGAGAAAACGCAAAGCAAGCTGATAGGCGGCATCGTGGACGGCCAACCTGAAGCGGCGATTAAGCATGGGGTTGCTCCGGCTAGGTTAGCCTCGAAAAGATGACGCAGATCGCGTGGCTGGTGCTGGCCACCGCGATCGCTTCTGCCGTAGTCGACTGGATCGCGGTGGTCCGCGAGCACCTGCGGCTTCGCTGGATCTTCAAGCCGGGGACGATCCTGCTCCTCGCCCTTGTCACGCTGGCCCTCCAGCCAACCTCCAACCCGCAGCGCTATCTCTTCGTCGCGGCCCTTCTGCTCTCACTGCTGGGCGACGTGTTCCTGCTCATGTCCGACCGCCATTTTCGAGCCGGCCTGATCGCGTTTCTCACCGCGCACCTCGCCTACTGCCTGGGCTTCCTCGTCGCCGGCGCAAATCGGGGATTGCTCACCATCGCGGTGCCGGCCGTGGCGGTCGTCTCGCTGGCGATCGGTGGCCGCATCCTCCGCGCGTTGGCAGATCACCCTCCCCCCGGTGTCTGGAGGGCCGGGCGGGGCGGCGCGGCCTACCCAGTGACCGCTTACCTGTTGGCGATCTCAGCCATGCTCACGCTCGCGGCGGCGAGCGGCAAGTCCGCGGCGCTCATCGGGGCGATGCTCTTCTACGTGTCCGACGGATTGATCGCCTGGAACCGGTTCGTCCGACCCCTGGCCTGGTCGCAGCTGCCCGTCATCGTGACCTACCACCTCGGCCAGGTCGGCCTGGTCCTCTCGCTGGCCACGTAGCGACGCGCTCGGCTAGACCGACTCCTCGGCCTCCTCGCCGTGCTTCACGATGTCGCCCGGCTGGAAGAGGATCAGCTTCAGCTCCTTCTGCCACTTCGGCATCTTGCGAAGGAGGAACTCGAGGTCCATGCCGAAATGCTTGAACTCCTCCTGCTGGGCGTTCTCCATGATCGCCTTCGCCTCGGCGTCCTTTTCGACCGAGATCCGCTGGTCGTACCAGCCGATGGCCTCCGCTTCCTCTGTCAGGGAGGCGATCAGGCGCGCCCTGGTACGTGTCTCCTGGCTGAGCTCCGACGCCGGCTCGTGGTATTGGTCAAATCCCATCTCCCCAGCCTAATCAATGCCGGCCGAACAACCACCCCCCTTAAGGGGTGGTTAACGAGTCGATTAACACTTTTGCTTCCATCGTTGCGGAGAGATTGTGTTAGTTTCCCCGAGTCAAGTTCGCCTGAGCAGATCTCCTCCACGACTCGCCCGGCTCGGGCTGGAAGGCGCCAGAACGCAAGGATCCACACGGACTCCGGGCGCCGCCACGTGGGGGAAATTTCCGATTGGTTCAGCTCGTCAAGGTCCTTTCGCTTGCCCTCGTCCTCGGTCTCTCCGCCCTCCCGGTCACCGGCCACGCGGCAAAGCGCCCGAAGCCGGCCCCGGCCTCCGTCGCCGCGGACACCTCGCTCCAGTCGCGTTTCGTCCAGCGGCCCGATGGCAAGACCAGCGACCGCTGGCAGGCGGAGTACGACGCCCAGCTGGCGAAGGAGGCCGCTGATGCCGCCGCCGCTGCCGCGGCAGCCGCAGCTGCAAAGGTGGCCGCAGCTGCACAGGCGGCCGCTGCCCCCAAACCGCGCGGCTCGGCCTACACACCGACCCCGGCCGTGTCATCGGGTGCAGTCCAGGACTTGATCCGGCAGGCTTTCGGGCCCCAGGGCCAGGCCGCGGTCGACTGGGGCCTGCGGGTCGCGGCCTGCGAGTCGGGCTACAACCCCAACGCGTACAACCCCGGTGGCCCGTCCGGCGTGTTCCAGTTCATGCCGGGCACCTTCCGGGGCACCCCGTACGGCAACCAGAACATCTTCGACGCCAAGGCCAATGTCTATGCGGCGGCCTGGTACTACCAGAAGAACGGGGGCGGCGCCTGGTCCTGTAAATAGCGGTCAGGGGCAGTGGTCTCATCTCCTGACCCCTCTCCGCATTTACCGGGAATGGCTCGCGCTAACCTTCCGGCCAGCATGGAGCCGATCCGATCCGACCTGGAAAGGCAGCTTCGCCAGGAATGGAGCGAGCCCGAGCTGGTCGTCGGTGAGATCGAGCCGATTGCTGAGGGTCACTCCGGGTTCACCTACTGGGTAGACATCAAGCGACCCGTCGCGGCCAGGCGCTACGTCCTCCGGCTGACACCCCCCGGAGCGCGTCCCTCAGGCCCCGCCGACGTCGCCCGGCAGGGCCGGATCATGGCTGCGCTGAACGCCCGCGGCCTGCCCGTCCCAGCGATACCGGCGGTGTCCTCCGAGCCGGTCATCGACGGCCGCCCCTTCGTCCTCATGGAGCAGATCGACGGGGACCGGATCGAGCTGGTCGGGCCGCGCGAGGCGCCGCTCGAGGTTGCCGCCTCGGCGATCGAGGTGCTCCAGCGGCTGCACGCTGTACCCGTGGCGGCGACCGGGATCGGCGAGGAGGATCCGATGCCGCTGGCGGGCGAGATGATGCGCTGGGCCTGGCTCATGCAGCGGGCCGCCCCGGACCTGACCGGCCGGGCGGGAGAGCTCGGCCTGCTGCTCGCCGATAAGGTCCCCACGGAGCGGCGACCGACGCTGGTCCATGGCGACTACCACATGGGCAACCTCCTCTTCCATGGCGCTCGGGTCGCCGCCGTCCTGGATTGGGAGATCGCCCAGATCGGCCAGCCGCTGCTCGACCTCGGCTGCCTCTGCGTGATGGTCGCGCGCAAGCGATTCGGCGGCGGCACCGCCCCCGGCGGCAGCATCGACGTGGAGATCGCCGACTTCGTCCGCCTCTACCAGGCTGAGGCGGAGGAGATGCGCTGGTACGTTGCGCTGAGCCTCTACAAGTACGCTGCGATCCTGGGTTACAACCTGATGCTCCACCGCAAGGGCAGGCGGCCCGATCCGATGTACGAGTCGGAGGCCATGGCGCGCACGATCGGGGGCATGATTGACGACGGGATCGAGATGTTGGCGACCGCAGGGGGTTAGAGAAAGAAGATGGCGTGGGATTTTGAAACCGAGCCCGAGTTCGAGAAGAAGCTCGAATGGATGCGGCACTTCGTCAAGGACGAGATCTACCCGCTCGAGGTGATCGCCCCGGAGGTGACCGACGAGCAGTTCCTCCGTCTCATCAGGCCGCTCCAGCAGGAGGTCAGGTCCCAGAAGCTGTGGGCGACCCACCTCCCCCCGGAGCTGGGTGGTCAGGGCTATGGCCAGGTAAAGCTGGGCCTCATGCACGAGATCGAGGGCGCGTCACCCTGGGCACCGATCGTGTTCGGCAACCAGGCGCCCGATTCGGGCAACTCCGAGGTGCTCGCCCACTTCGGCACCCCGGAGCAGAAGGAGCGCTGGCTGCATCCGCTGCTCGATGGGAAGATCCGGTCCGCCTTCTCGATGACGGAGCCCGACAACGCCGGCTCTGACCCCACCCGGATGTCGACCACCGCCGTGCTGGACGGCAACGAGTGGGTGATCAACGGCCACAAGTGGTTCTCCAGCAACGGGATGATCGCGGACTTCCTCCTCGTGATGCTGGTGACCGATCCCGAGGCGGGTCCGTATGAGCGGGCATCGATGATCGTCGTGCCCGCCGACACCCCCGGTGTCAACCTGGTCCGCAACATCCCCACCATGGCCGGCGAGCACGAGCGCTTCGGCTACGGGCACGCGGAGATCCTCTACGAGGACGTGCGGGTGCCCAAGGAGAACCTCGTCGGGCGCCGCGGCCAGGGCTTCGAGATCGCCCAGATCCGGCTCGGACCGGGGCGTATCCATCACTGCATGCGCTGGCTGGGCCAGGCCCGCAGGGCGTTCGACATGCTCTGCGAGAGGGCCCTCCAGAGGGAGGCGTTCGGCGGCAAGCTCGCCAAGCACCAGACGGTCCAGAACTGGATCGCCGATTCCGCCGCCGAGATGTCCGCCGCCCGCCTCATGACGCTCCATGCGGCCTGGATGATCGACAAGTACGGTGCGCCCGCCGCTCGCAAGGAGATCGGCCTGATCAAGTTCTTCGGGGCCAAGGTCCTCCACGACGTGATCGACAGGGCGATCCAGATCCACGGATCCCTCGGCTACTCCTCGGACATGCCGCTGGAGGAGATGTACCGCCACGCCCGCGCCGCCCGGATGTACGACGGGCCGGACGAGGTGCACCGGCAGTCGGTCAGCCGCTCGATCCTGAAGGACTACACGCCGCTCGAGGGCTACAGGCCGAGCGAGCACATCCCGACCCGCAGGGAAGCCGCCCGCCGCAAGTTCGCGAGCCTGCTCGAACCCCACACCGCGAACCTCTGACGCCGGGTCGCGCATGACCTGGCAGCCAGAGGTGAACGAGCTCCGGCGACGCGGGGAGCTCGCCCGGAAGATGGGCGGCGAAGAGCGCGTCAAGCGGCAGCACGACACCGGCCGCCTGACCGTCCGGGAGCGGATCGGGAAGCTCCTCGACCCCGACAGCTTCGAAGAATGGGGCGGGCTCGCCGGCTTTGCCGCCTACGGTGAGAACGCCGAGCTGAAGGAGTTCACGCCCGCCAACAACGTCGTCGGAACCGGACGTGTCGACGGCCGCAAGGTTGTCGTCAGCGGCGACGACTTCACCGTTCGCGGTGGCGCTGCCGATGCTTCGATCCACGGCAAGCAGGTCTTCGCTGAGCGGATGGCGAACGAGCTGCGGCTGCCGATCGTGCGGCTGGTCGACGGCACTGGCGGCGGCGGTAGCGTCAAGACGCTGGAGACGACGGGCCGGACCTACATCCCCGCCAACCCCGCGTGGGACCTGGTCGTCGACAACTACGCAAAAGTGCCGGTTGCGGCCGCCTGCCTCGGCCCCGTCGCAGGGCTTGGTGCGGCGCGCGTCTCGCACGCCCATTTCAGCGTGATGGTCAAGGACCTCTCCCAACTCTTCGTCGCAGGTCCGCCGGTGGTCAAGGCGGGCATGGGCCAGGAGGTGACCAAGGAGGAGCTCGGCGGCTGGGAGATCCACGCCCGCGTGTCGGGAGCGGTCGACAACGTCGCCGAGAGCGAGGTCGAGGCGCTGGAGCAGATCCGGCGCTTCCTGGGCTACCTGCCGCCGAGCGTCTGGGACGTTCCGCCCCGCTGTGAGCCGGCCGACGACCCGAAACGCCGCGACGAGTGGTTGCTCAGCGCCGTCCCCCGGAACCGGCGCCAGGCCTACGACATGCGGCGGATCCTGGCGGCAGTCTTCGACGCCGGCTCGGTGTTCGAACTCGGCCGCTTCTTCGGCCCCAGCCTGACC
>JALZAP010000058.1 GCA_030948245.1 Candidatus Dormiibacterota bacterium
AGCGCGAGCTGGCCGCCGCGGCCGACCCTACCAGGAAGCGCAAGGAGCTGGTCGCGGACTACGTCGAGCGCTTCGCGAACCCCTACGTCGCGGCCGAGCGCGGCTACATCGACGACGTCTGCGAGCCGCGCGAGACGCGCCGCCTGCTCGTCCGGGCGCTCGAGCTCTGCCTCAACAAGCGGGTCGACCCACCGCCCCGCAAACACGGCAACATCCCGCTCTGACGGCGAAGAGGGGGCCAGGTCCCCTCCTCCAGAACTCCCCCTCTCGGCAGCGGGTCATGGTGTCGAATTGAACCCAGGTTCGGAACGAGTCAGCCGGCGATGACTCGAGGGGCCGGCCCGCGCCGCTCGCCGGTGGCGAACTCCTCGCTGATATCCACCTTGGAGCGGTCGGGCATCAGTATCAGTGCGACGAGGCTTATCGCTGAACAGGCCACCATGTAGAGCGCGATCGGCACGTAGCTCTTGTAGGTTGCGAGCAGCGCGACGGCGATCAGCGGCGCCGGCCCGCCGGCCACGATGGAGGCGAGCTGGTAGCCGATCGAAGCTCCGCTGTAGCGAAGCCGGCCCGTGAAGTTCTCAGCGATCAGCGCGGCCTGCGGCCCGTACTGCATGTCATGCGGTATCAGGGAGAGCACGATCGCGAGCAGGACGAACGCCCCGACTTTCGAGTTGAGCATCCAGAAGTAGGGAAAGGCGAAGAGGCCGGTCGCAACGACGCCGATCAGGTACATCCGCTTGCGACCGATCACGTCCGAGAGATAGCCGAAGAGGGGGATGCTGACGAGCGACACGAGGGCGGCCAGGAGAACGCCGTTCAAGGCAAACCCGCGGGTCAACTTCAGCGTGGTCGTGACGTAGGTCAGCACGAACGCCGTGAAGAGATAGAAGGGCGCCTGCTCGGAAACACGGATCAGGGCCGAGAGGATTATCTCCCGAGGCTGCTGGACGAGCACGCGCAAAGACGGCGCCGATTCGACCTTCCGCTCCTCGATGATCTTCGTGAAGAGCGGCGTCTCGAGGATCCCCAGCCGGATGTAGAGGCCGACCGCGACCAACACCAGGCTGAGCAGGAACGGTACCCGCCAACCCCAGCTCTGGAACGCCGACTCGGAGAGGGTCGCATTCAGCACTAGGAAGGCGCCATTGCCGAGGACGAGGCCGGCAGGCACTCCCCACTGGGGCCAGCTGGCGACCCAGCCCCGCCGCCCCCGGTGACCCCACTCCATCGCGAGCAGGACCGAGCCACCCCACTCGCCGCCGACGGCGATTCCCTGGAGGAGGCGCAGGATCGTGAGAAGAACCGCGCCAGTAACGCCGATCTGGGCGTACGTGGGCAAGAGGCCGATCGCGGCCGAGGCCAGCCCCATCATCAGGAGAGTCACGATCAGGGTCTTCTTGCGCCCGACGCGGTCTCCGAAGTGACCGAAGACGAACGCGCCGATGGGACGGGCCGCGAAGCCTACGAACTGAATCGCAAAAGCGGCGAGGATGCCGGTCGTCGGATCGGCCTTGGGAAAGAAGAGCTTCGCGAAGACGAGCGCGGCCGCGGTGTTGTAGAGGAAGAAGTCGTACCACTCGATGGTGGTCCCGACCGTACCGGCCACGATTGCCCGGACGAGCTGGTTTTTAGGCGCTGCACCTGCGGGCACCGCTTCGCTGTTCTGCATCCGTCAATCCACCTCCAGAGAGTGCCCCTCCACTTCCTTTCGGTCGACGGCTTCATTTCCAGCATGCGACCTGAGGGACTTGCTTTGCAATTGACGAACCGGTGGCTGCCGGTGCCTGAACGGCGCAGGAATTTCGTCCCGGATGCTTCGGCCCGACCCTCCCCGGCCTCACAGTGCGGGGAGCGTGATCTCACTCTCCGATCGACGCGGACGGCCTCCTCGGAGCGCGCTTGGGGCGGAGCTTGGCGAGCTTCTTCACGTAGTCGTCCACCGTCACCACGAACTCGGCGTGGGACCACGTCAGCGGCGACACGGAGAGGGGCGCGCCGGTGTTCGGATCGACCTGCTCGGAGAGCATCCCCGCCTGTCCCTTGTGGGCGACGACCCAATCGATGATGTCGCGCGCCGGCTGCAGCTGCTCGACCTTGGTGGCGGTCGCGATGTACCACTGCGCCAGCCAGAGGGTGCACATGAACCAGGGGTTGCCGGGAGTCTTGGAGAGGTCGCGCTCGACCTGGAAGTAGTAGTCGTTGGTGTAGCGCGCCACGCCGCCGGTCGCGCCCTTGTTGGTGAGCTGGTCGCGGATCGCCGTCATCGTCTTGACGATCCGCGTGTCGGTGGGCTCGTACATGCCGAACCGCCAGAGGCCGTGGAGGGCGGAGTCGAGCACGTTGTCGGCCACCAGCGCCCCGTCCGGGGCCACCGTCAAGCGGCGGGCGAAGCGGTCCAGCTCCGGGCGCCAGAGGGAGTCGTCGGTAGCGTGGCGGAGCTCCTCGGCCGCGGTCGAGAAGCGCTCGAAAGACTTTTCATCGCCGAATAGCTCGGCGAAGTTGGCCGCTCCCCGAAGACCGGCCCAGACCGCGCCGACCGAAAAGGCGTGGACGCCCCAGCGCTCCTCCCAGAGGTCCCAGGATGGCTTGATCATGTGGTTGCGGGGATCGACGTAGGACGCCATCCACTCCCCCGCCGGCAGCACCAACGCGGAGTAGAGCTGCATCGTGAAGTCGAGGTTGCGATGGATGTCGTAGTGAGACCACAGCGACCACAGCACCAGCCCCGTCTCGTCCTCCTGGATGGGCAGGACGCGCCTGCCCGCGCCGTCCACCCAGGGATGCCAGGAGGATCCGGGCTGGCCGTCGGTCGCGTACTTGTGGGCAAAGTAGCCCTCCGGCTTGAGCACCTTCTGGCAGAACTGGAAGAAGCTCCGGGTGACGTCCTCGTGGCCGCCCCGGTCGAGCGCGTTGGCGACCAACGCGCCGTCGCGGGGCCAGACGTAGGAGTAGGTGTCGCGCGCGAACTTGGTTATGTCGTAGTCATTGGCGGCGACGATCCCGCCCCGGTTGTCGACCTGGGTGCGGATGGTCAGCACGCTGCGCCGGAAGAGGTGACGGACGTCGTGGCCGAGCGCCTCCTCGATGAGGTGGTGCTCCTTGTCCGACCAGCGGTCCCAGTAGGTGCGCGTCCGCGTCAGGTAGGAGTGCTGGCCCTTGGTGACGATCAGGTCCTGCCCATAGGTCGTGACCTCGATCAGGGACTTGCCGAAGCAGAGCCAGTGGGTGAGCCGACGCTCCTCCTCGCCGGTGATGGCGCCGAGGTCGAAGGCGATCGTCGAGTCGACCGAGCCCTGGTCGATCGGGTTGCGGCCGAGGACGCCGTCCTCGGCATCGACCCACGTCCCTTCCAGGCTGCCTCCCTTCTTCCCCGTCGCCCAGGAGGAGATCCCGAAGTCCTTGCCACTGGTGCCGCCGGCGAGCGCCCAACGGTCGCCTTTGTAGGCGATCAGCGCCCGGTGGTCGGGATCGTAAAGCACGGTGCAGCCGAGGTCCGACTCGCGCATGTACCAGTCGTGGTGGAAGAAGACCCTGACCTGCTCGGCAGGCCGGGCGACCTTGATCCGGAGGTTGCGTACGAAGTAGTCGCGGACCATGTCCACGTAGTCCTCGAAGTGGATGGTCAGGCCGAGGTCGGCGTGGGTGAGGGTGACGTCGCCGACCAGCGTGTCGCCCCAGTAGGCGAGCGTCCGCTGCCAGCCCGGGTCGCTCAGCCAGGCGAACCTTCCGTCGATCCAGAAGCCGGTCCGGCAGAGGTTGCCCACGGTCTGGTTTTCCATCCCGACGTAGGGAAAGAAGAGGTCCCGGACGTCGTAGTTGGCGTCATACCCGACGAGCAGGTTGCCATTTCCGATCACGAAGCTGCGGGGCATGGCCTGAGGCCCCGCGAATATACCAGCGCGACCAACCGAGCCAGTCTTAACAGCCGGGCTTGGAGGCCGGCCCCGGCTTCACTAGACTCACCCCGTCGCGTCCCACTCAACGAAGGAGCACCCCGACATGGCGACCCAAGCGTTCGAACTGCAGACCCCCTGGCGCCCACCCGTCCGGGTCATCGGCTCCCGGCGCCGGCGGCGCACCGTCCAGGCCCGTCTTCGCTCGGGTGTGCTCGAGGTCTTGGTGCCGGAGTCGATGCCCCAGCGCGAGCGCGAGAGGTGGGTCGAGGTTATGCGCAGCCGCATCGAGCGCCAGCTGCAGCGCGCCCATCCGACTGACGACCGGCTGGAGGACCGGGCTCAGCTCCTCAATCGGCGCCATTTCGGAGGCCGCCTGCGCTGGAACTCGGTCGCCTATGCCGAGCAGGGCCGGCGCTGGGGCAGCTGCACATACACCGCCGGCGTGATCCGGATCTCCACGCGGGCCGCCAAACTGCCGCCGTTTGTGCTCGACTACCTGCTTGTGCACGAGCTGGCCCACCTGGAGCACGCCGACCACGGCCCGGCCTTCTGGGAGATGGTGATGCGCTACCCGCTGACGGAGCGTGCGCGCGGCTACCTGATGGCGATAGATCACGGATTTGCCGAAGGAGGCGAAGAGGAGATATAGCCCTCGACCTCGAGCTGTTCCCGGTCCGCAAGGGTAAGGGCGTCATCCACCTCACTGTCCAGGTCGAGGAGGGCAAGCCCGTCCAGACCCTCTGTGAGCGCACCTTCGAGGCGGCCGACTACACGGTCACCGACCTCGATGCGTCCTGCGCCGCCTGCCTGCGGCGGCGGGACGATCCCTCGCGCCTGTCGAACGCCATGTTCGGACAGGATCTCGGGTCCAAGCTGCTCGAGCTTTCGCTCTCCCGGGCGCGGAAGCGGCCCGAGGACCAGCAGGCGGACGATCGCGCCGCCAGGGCCGACCCGCCTCGCCTCCGGGTCGTCCCGGCCGAGCCGCGCGCGGACGGGCCGCCAGCCCGGCCCGGCCAAGGGCCAGCTGGGGAGACGGCCAAGGCCCCGGTCAAGCCAGGCCTGCCGAAGCCATCCGGTCTCGACCTCGGCCGCTTCGAGCGGCTCGGCCACGACCAGTACCGAAGCCCGGGCGGCGTCGTCATTCGGGCCGCCCTGCGGGACGACGGCAGCTGGGACGTCGCCGACGTCGACTACGACGGAGAGGTGCGTCTCGAGCAGCTCGCCGACGGCCGGGTCCGGGTACGGATCGGCGACCTCCGCTTCGAGTACGCCGGCGACTTCGATCGCAAGCTGCGCCTCAGCCCGATCTAGCCGACCGCCAACCAGCGCTAGGGCGTGAGGAGGATCTTGGTCGCCTCGCGGCGGTCGAACATCTCGTAGGCGAGCACGCCTTCGTCCAGCTTCATACGGTGGCTGACGATCTGGGCCGGGTCCAGGCGGCCGGCGGCGATCAGGTCGAGGAGCTGGCGCATATAGGCGGGGACGTTGCAGACGCCACCCGTGAAGGTCAGGTCATCCCACCAGACCTTCATGTAGGGAAAGTCGCCGGACATGGTGTCGGGCACCCCGACGACCGACACAGTCCCGCCCCGGCGGACCGAATGGATGGCCGTCTCGATCGTCCCTGAGAGGCCCACGGCCTCGATCGCGCGGTCGGCGCCGTGGCCGCCGGTCTCGTCCTTGACCGCCTGCGAGGCGTGTTTTGAGCTGCCGTCGATCGGGATCGCGCCGAGGCGTTCGGCCACCTCGAGGCGAGCCTGGACCATGTCGACCGCGAAGATCCGCGCCGCACCCATCAGACGGGCCGACATGATCGCCATCAGGCCGACTGGGCCGCAGCCGATCACCGCGACCGTATCGCCGGCATCGACCCCGGCGCGCTCGGCGCCGAAGAAGCCGGTCGCCAGGATGTCGCCTACGAAGAGTGCCTGCTCGTCGCTGACCGCGTCGGGGATCGGTTCCAGGGTGTGGTTGGCGTTGGGCGCCACGCAGTACTCGGCCTGCCCGCCGCCGAGGTTGCCGAAGTGCTGGCCGTAGCCGAAGACGGTCTTGGTTTCGCACTGCGCGAACCAACCCCGCCGGCAGTAGAAACAGTTGCCGCAGTAGGTGAAGAAGCAGGCGACGACCCGGTCGCCGGGCTTGACCCGGCTGACGTGGGGCCCCACCTCGTCGACTACGCCCACGAACTCGTGGCCCAGCACAGCGCCGGCCTGGATCGGAATCCGCTCGTGGTAGAGGTGGAGGTCGGAGCCGCAGATCGCGCTCGTCGTGACCCGGATCAGGGCATCGTCCGGGCCACCGAGAACTGGCTTGGGGACTTCTTCGACCCTCACCGCCTTGGGACCTTCGAAGATGAGCGCCTTCACGCCCGGATTCTATCGCCGGTCTCTTTTGCTGAGCAGGGCACAGGCGGTTATACTGATAGGGTCATTATCAGATTAACTGCCACTCCGAGTAGAGCGGCTGGGAGGTTCCCGAGCAAATGACAGAGCTACTGTGGGCCGTCGTGGTCGTCGTCGCGATCCTTCTGGTCCTGGCCATCATCGTCCGCGCCGTCACCAATCGCCGCCGCCGTCCCGCCTTCGAGACCCGGGCGCTGCCGGCGAGCTACATGTCTGCCTATGAGGCCCGGATGGCGGAGCTGCAGGCGATGTTCGTCAACCACCCGCGGGAGGCCGTCGCCGGCTCGAAGCAGCTGGTCGATGACATGACGATGCGGATGGGCTACCCAACCCGTCTGACCGACCGTGAGCGGATGACCGACATGGCGGCGGTCGATCGCAAGCACGCCGAGCGCTACCGGACCGGGCTGGCCCTGAAGCCCGATTCGACGACCGAGGAGATGCGGCGCGCGCTCCAGGCCCACCTCGACCTGGCCCGCGACCTGCTCGGACGGAGCACGGCGGACCGCACCATCGAAGCGGAGCGCCGGCCCGAGATCGCCGGCTAGCCCGACAACCGCGCCCACCGACTCCAGGAGGCCGGGCCGCAAGGCTCGGCCTCTTGCTTTGGCTCCGTTTTCCGAGCCCCCGCCTTCCCCTTTAGTCTTTCAGGCGATCCCCAGTGCGCCTCAAGAACAGCGTGGTCCTGATCACCGGCGCGTCGAGTGGGATCGGCGAAGCGACCGCCATGGCTTTCGCGAAGAGGGGCGCCCGGCTTGCGCTCTGCGCCCGGCGGCTCGGGCGGCTCCAGGCCGTCGCCAGGCGCTGCCGGGAGGCCGGCTCGCCGAAGGTCACGACCAAGCGCGTCGATGTGAGCAGGCGCGCCGAGGCCCGCGGCTTCGTGGCCGCCGCGCTCCGCGATTTCGAGCGGATCGACATCCTGGTCAACAATGCAGGCCTCGGCTGGGCGGGTCCCCTCGTCGAGATGCCCGAGGAGAAGGCGCGCGCGCTGATCGACACCAACCTGCTCGGCGTCGTCTGGACGACCCAGGCAGCCCTTACCGCGATGATCGCGGCACGCGCCGGAGTGATAATCAACGTCTCCTCCATCGCCGGTGTGCGAGCGACGCCCTACTCAGCCCTCTACTCGGCGACCAAGCACGCCGTGGCCGGCCTCTCGCACGCGCTCCGGGGCGAGCTCAGCGGGACGGGCGTGAAGGTCTGCACGGTCTACCCGGCGGTGACGGCGAGCGAGTTCTTCACGGTCAGCGGCGGCCGCGCGGTCGGCCCGGTCTATCCCGCGACCTGGGTTGCGAACCTCATCGTCCGGACCGCTCGCTTCCCTCGCCGAGACGCGATGGTGTTTCCCTTCCGGGTCGCACATTTCGCCGAGCCGTTCCTGGGCGGCCTCATCGACCATGTGGTTGGAGAGGTGCGCCGTAAGGCCGAGCCGGAGGCCGCACGATGACGCCGATCGTCGTCCTCCTCGTGCTCGCCGCGGCCGGCCTGCACGCAGGCTGGAACGTGCTGCTCAAGACCTCGGGCGACCCGCTCCCGACCTCCACCCGAGCTCTGGCCACTTCCGCTCTGATCGTCACCCCGGTCTGCCTGATCGCCTGGTTCGTGACCGGCCACCGCTGGCTGCCGCCCGCCGGCTGGGTCGTTCTCGGCTTGTCCGCCAGCGCCGAGGGCCTCTACTTCGTCTTCCTGAGCCGCGCCTACCTGGCCGGCGACCTCTCGGTCGTTTACCCGGTGGCGCGCGGAACCGGCCCGCTGGTGGCGGTCACCGCCGGCCTGCTCGTGCTTCACGAGCACCTGACCGCGGTCGAGCTGATCGGCGTGGTCGCCCTGCTGGCCGGGATCTGGGCCGTGCGTAGGCCGCGGATGAACGCAGCGGTTGTGCCGGCATTGGTCACCGGCCTGTTCATCGGTCTCTACACGACGCTCGACCGGGTCGGCGTCAACCTCGGCACGCCCTGGCTCTACGCAGGCCTTCTGTGGGGGCTGATGGCGGTCTTCCTTGCGATCTGGACGCGAGGGCGACCGCTGCGCCGCGACGCGGGCGAGAACTGGCGCACCTCGATCGGGATCGGAACCATGATGGCGCTCGCCTACGGTCTGGCCCTGGTCGCACTGACGCTGGCGCCGGTCGCGATCGTCGCTCCGCTCCGCGAGTCTGCGATCGTCCTGGTCACCGCCTGGGGTGTCTGGCGCCTGAAGGAGCGCGAGGGCGTCGTGTTGCGGGTCGCGGGCGCGATTGCCATCGTAGTCGGGATCGTGCTGATCGCGGCCTGAAAACAGAAGAGGCGCCCGCGGCGCCTCTCTGCGATATC
>JALZAP010000059.1 GCA_030948245.1 Candidatus Dormiibacterota bacterium
GGGCGAAGACCTTGCCGTTGGGGATCGTGCTCCGGATCGCGTCGGTAAGCTGGATCTCGCCACCCGTCCCCGGCTCGGCGGCGTCGAGGGCGCCGAAGACATCGTTGGCGAGGACGTAACGGCCCAGGATCGCGAGGTCGGAAGGAGCGTCCCTCGCGGCCGGCTTCTCGACCAGGTCGGACACCTCGTGGACCCGGCCGGAGCTGGAACGGGCGGCGATGATGCCGTAGCGGTTGACCTGCTGCTGAGGCACGCGGCGGGCGGCCAGGACGGTCGCGCCCTCCTGGAGGTGGATGTCGATGAGCTGCCTGAGGCAGGGTGTCGGCCCGAGGATCACATCGTCGGCGAGGAGCACGGCGCAGGCCTCGTCGTCGATCAGGCGGCGAGCGGTCCAGACGGCGTGACCGAGGCCGAGCGGCTGCTTCTGCTGAATATAGGTGAGGTCGAGCTTCTCGCTCAGCTGGTCGACCTGGTGGAGAAGCTGGAGCAGGTCGTCCTTGCCGCGCTCACGGAGATAGAACTCGAGCTCGATCGAGCGGTCGAAGTGGTCGACGATGGCGCGCTTGCCGCCGCCGGTGACGAGGATCACCTCCTCGATGCCGGAGGCCACCGCCTCCTCGACGCCGTACTGAATGGTCGGCTTGTCGACCAGCGGCAGCATCTCCTTCGGCTGCGCCTTGGTGACGGGGAGGAAGCGCGTACCAAGGCCGGCGGCGGGAAAAACTGCCTTCCGGACCGCGGGCGCACCCATCTCAGACAATGTATCCGGTGGTCGAGTTCGAGAAGGTGCAGGCGGGCATCGAGGGAGCGATCGAAAGGGAGGTCGACGCGACCCTCCTGACGAGCCATGTCGGCGGGCGGGGAACCTTCGCGACGCCGGCCATGATCGGGCTGATGGAGTGGTGCAGCCACCGCTCGCTGCAGCCCCACCTGCCAGAGGGTTACACGACGGTCGGCTTCGAGGTTTGCGTCCGCCACCTCGCCGCGAGCCGGCCCGGGTCCCGGGTAACCGTCACGTCGAAGCTCACCAAGGTCGACGGCAGGAAACTCTTCTTCGAGGTCGAGTGCAGCGAGGGGGACAAGCTCTGCGGCACCGGCACCCACCGCCGGGTGATCGTTCCCGAGTTCGACTAATCGGCTTTCGGTTTCGGCCGGGCGGCGCGGCGCCGCTCGGCGAGCTGCATCTGGACCTTGCGGAGCCCGACGTTGTCGACCACCACCTTCGGCCCTCGCACTTTGCGATCGCGAGCCTTCACCCGTGCCTTCTCCGGCTCGGGTAGAAGCTCGACGTCCTCGCTCACTAGGCCGATGCTAACCGGCGCCGGCGGAGCGCGACGACACCGACCACGATGGCCGCCGCGGCACCGACCCCGATCGCGGCGCCGAGCGCCGGCCGCCGGGCCGAGCGTGGAATGTGGCGCCGGGCCGGCTCCATCAACCACTGCCACCAGGGCGCCCGGCGCGGCTGGCCGAGCCAGTCGCGGAGCTCGCTCCGAAATGAGCTCGGCGCCGGCACCCGGGTGAGGTTCTCGCGCAGATAGCCGGCGGTCTCGAGCAGAGCCAGCACCTCGGCGTCATCCTCGATGTAAGCGTCTGGCGGACCTCCACCGTGGACGCGGTCAAGCGCGCGGGCAAGCCGTTCCTCAGCCGGGCGGTTCACGAAAGCACCTCCTCGCGGTCGAGGTTGGCGCGAAGGGCCGTGATGGCCCGGAAGGTAAGGGCCTTCACGGCACCCTCCGTCCGGCCGAGCACGCGGGCGATCTCGGCGTTCCGCATCCCACCCTCGAAGCGGAGCAGCAGCACGGTTCGCTGGTCCTCCGGCAGCCGTCCCAGCGCCGAGCGGAGGGTGCGACCCGTGTCGGCGGTCAGCCACGCCTCTTCCGGCCCGGCCTCGGCCGCCGGCTGCGCCTCACGGAGTTCCAGGAAGGGCGCCCGGCGCCGCTGCCGGGAGACCACGCTGGCGGCGATCCGGTAGAGGAGGGCGCCGTAGGGAACGCCCCTCCAGCGGTAGCCCGGCAGGTGCTTCAGGGCGCGCTCGAAGGTTTCCGCGGTGACCTCTTCGGCCTGCTGGTGGGAACCGGTGTGGTGGTAGCTGAAGGAGTAGATGGCGTCGACATACCTCTCGTAGAGCTCCCCGAAGCGCGCGCTGTCCTGCTGGGCCGCCTCGATGAGGCGCCGTTCTTCGTCGAGCTCAGTCGCGGTCAGCCGCTTCATATCGCGTTTTGGGTGCACCCAGCCTAAGGCTGCCGACCCACTACGGTTACGGAGTTGGACACCCTCAGCATCAGCGCGGACAGCATCGAACAGGCGGCCCGCGACCTTGCTCCTTACCTGAGGCCCACCCCGCTCCAGTTCTCGCGCGCCTTCACGTCGAAGGCCGGCTGCGAGGTCCATCTGAAGCTCGAGGGCGTGCAGCCGATCCGGGCCTTCAAGGTCCGCGGCGCGCTCAACAAGCTGATCCGCATGACTCGGACCGAGCGCGCCAAGGGCGTTGTGACGGCGTCGGCCGGGAACCACGGGCAGGGGGTCGCCTACGCCGCCTTGACCTTCGGCATTCCCGCCACCGTCTACGTCCCTTCCAACGCCAACCAGCTCAAGACCGAAGCGATCAAGCGACTCGGCGCGCGGGTGGTGGAGCACGGCCGGACCTACCAGGATGCGTTCCTGGAGGCGCAGCGCAACCAGGGCGAGCAGACCTTCCTCCACGCTTATGACGACGCCGACGTGATCGCCGGCCAGGGGACCGTGGCGGTCGAGCTTCTGGCCGATATCACCGCGTTCGACACGGTCATCGTCCCGATCGGCGGCGGCGGGCTGATCGCCGGCATAGCGGGCTACCTCAAGTCCCGGCGTCCGACCGTGAAGGTGGTCGGCGTCGAGCCGGTCGGCGCGGCCGGGATGAAGGCGTCGCTCGACGCCGGCCACCCGGTCACCCTGGAGCGCGTGCAGACGATCGCCGACGGGCTGGCCGCCAGCCGGCCGGGCGACATCTGCTTCGAGATCGCCCGGCGCTGCATCGACCAGATGGTCCTCGTCGGGGAGGCGGAGATGCTCCGCGCGATCAGGCTCTACTTCGAGTGGGAGCACCTGCTCGCCGAGCCCGCCGGTGCCGCAGCGCTGGCGGCGCTGCTCTATCGCTACTCGCCGGCGCCCGGTGAGCGGGTGGTGGTCGTTCTGAGCGGGGCCAACGTCACCGACGAGGTGATGCTGCGGGCGTTAAAGTCTCGTTAGCGCTGCCGTTCGTTCCTATTCGCTCACAGCTGGGGGATTTGGCTTATGAAGGCATACGTCCTCATCAACGCCTCACCGGGTCATGCGATCGACGTCGCCAAGGCTCTCCAGGGGTTGTCCGGGATAACCGCCGCCGATGCCATCACGGGCGAGTACGACGTGATCGCGGTGTGCGAGGCGAAGGACGTGGCCGGGATCGGGAACATAATCGTCGAGAAGATCCAGAAGGTCGAGGGAGTTTTCAAGACGATCACCTGTCTGGCGGTTCGCTAGCCGGCGGTTCATATGCCGGCTGTTCGGCCGCCGGCGCGGGGAGCCGGCGCGGTTCGAACCTCCTCAGCATCCGGCCGAATCGCGCGCGGACCCGTGCGGCCAGCCTCGGGCGGTCACGCCGCGGCGCCCGGTCGAAGGCGCGCAGGATCGCGCGGCGGACGCTCTCGACGACCTTGAGAACGCTCCGTGAGGGGTCCCACCAGGAGGGCGGATCGGGGTAGACCGGCGTACCCATCGAGATAGTTACCCGCGCACCGGGGCGGAGACGCGCCGCGCCGTCGATGGCCACCGGGACGATCGGAACCCCGGCCTGGAGGGCGAAGTGGCCGATCCCCTTTTTGAGCGGCCGGAGGCGGCGGCCCCGCGAGTAGCGGCCCTCCGGGAAGATGAGCACCCGGCCACCCCGCGAGAGCACGTGATAGACGCTGGCGAGACCCATGAGGTCGAGCTCGCCCTCGTGGGGGGCGATCGCGAAGACGCCGACACGGCGCACGATGGCCCGCTTCCAGCCCCGGTTGAAGACGGTGTCGCGACGAGCCATCGAGTAGACCATCGGCACCGGGTAGGGCAGCGCGACGACCAGGAAGGCGGGGTCGTACCACGCCTGGTGGTTGCTCGCGATTATGTAGGGTCCACCGGCGGGGAGGTTCTCGATGCCCTCGATCGTGATCCGGAACAGCTTCGGCAGCAGCCAGCGGAGGATGGCGACGGTCCAGAGGTAAAGCCGCGGCGGGTGGAACGGATCGGGGTGGAGGAGCGGATCGGGCGTGCCCCAGGCGCCGCTGATCGCGGCCCGGTAGTCGGGGCCGCGGTAGGTCGTCCCGACGCGAGACGGGTCCCGTTCAGCGCTTGAGGAAGGCTGCGAGGTGCCTATTGAACTCCTCGGGCTTCTCAGCCTGCGGGGTGTGGCCGGCCCCTTCGATGACGGCCAGCTTCGAGCCGGGCAGCAGGCGATGGGCACGCTCCGCCTGCTCGACCGGAAAGAGCGGGTCGTTGGCGCCCCAGATGAGAAGGACCGGCGCCAGGATCCGGTCCAGCCGCCGCGTGACATCGAGGGCGCCGAGGTAGCTCCGCGGGCTGGCGATCGAACGCACCGTGGCCAGGTAGGCATCCGGGTAGCCCTCGGCGGCGTACATCTCGCGGAGGTCGTCGAGGTACGCGTCGCTCATCGTCTTGTCAAGGTCGCCGCGAGCGCCGATGAAACGGGCAGCGAAGCGGCGGATGACCGGGCTGGGCGCCCAGCGGAGCCCGTGCTTCATGCCCCGGAGGAGCGTCTCACCCACCCGCGGAACAAGCATCATGGGGTAGTAGGGTTGAAGCCTCGGCCGCCCCAGCCCGAGCGAGTTGACGACGACCAGCCGGCCGACCCGGGCCGGGTAGCGGAGCGCGACCTCGAGCGCGATCCGACCACCCATCGAGGTCCCGACGATGGTCGCCTCGCGGATCCGGCGGCTCTCCAGGTAGCGGTCGATCGTGCGCGCGAAGTAGGGGATGCCGTAGCGGGCGGCGGCTGGCTTGTCGCTCCTCCCGTAGCCGGGCAGGTCGGGCGCGAAGACCCGGTTGGTCCGCGCGAAGTGGTCCAGGTTGAAGCGCCACTCGATGTAGCCGGAGGAGCCCAGCCCGTGGATGAAGAGGACCGGCCTGCCCATGCCGCCGTAGGTGTGGTGGAGGGTGAGGCCGCCGAGCTTCAGGTACCCCGAGTGGAGAGCCACCTCAGACCGCCGGCCCGGGCGGCGGCAGCGCGACCGAGGTGCCGCTCCGGCTGGCTTGCCGCTCCTCGCCCCTGATAGCGGTGACCGAGCCGGGTCCGCGCGCCGTCCACGCCTGGCCATCCCAGTAGGCGGCCGACCGCTCGTCGATGCCGAGCAGGATCGTGTTGGCGGCTGGCGCGCGCTCCAGCGCTGAGGACGCCCAGCGGTGGCCGAAGGTCTCGAAGTGGGGCAGCACGGCGGTGTGCCGCAGCAGGCCCAGGGCGGGCCGGTAGAGGCGGCGGCTGTCGCCCTTGAAGCGGTCCCGGATCAGGGTCCACTCCCCCATCGCCATCGCGCCGGCGCTGGAGCCGGCGAGCGCCGCACCTCGCTGCCAGGCGGCGACGATCGCGCGCCAGACGGCGCTCTCGCGAAGCGTCGAGGCGGTGTGGCCCGGATCGCCTCCGACCAGGTAGAAGAAGGACCCGCCGGCCGCCTGCGCCGCAACCGCCTCACTGTTGGCGTGGGTGCGGTTGAGCACGTGGAGCTCCTCCAGCTTGAGGCCCAGCCGACCGAACCAGCGGGTCGCGTTGGCGACCGCCTGCTCGGGGCCGCCGCGGGCAGCGGCGGTGGGAACCACGAAGGCGACACCCTGCCGGCCCTTGGCGGCCTGGACGAGAAGTGCGTCCTGGTCCTCGTTGCCGGGCTTGAACTCGTCACCGCCGACCAGCGCCAATGGGCCTGTCACTTCGCTGGGTAGCATATGGCGACATGGCCGAGCGCCCGGTGAGGGTGCGGATGGCTCCCAGCCCCACCGGACCGATCCATGTGGGCAGCGCCAGGACCGCCCTCTTCAACGTGCTTTTCGCCCGCCGGCACGGCGGGAAGTTCGTCCTGCGCATCGACGACACCGACCTCGCCCGCTCGACCGCCGCCGACGAGGAGTACATCTACGACGGCCTCCAGTGGCTGGGCCTGGACTGGGACGAGGGACCCATCCGCCAATCGGAGCGGCTCGACCTCTACCGACAGAAGGCGGCGAAGCTGATCCAGTCCGGCCACGCCTATCGCTGCTACTGCACGCCCGAGGAGCTGGCTGCCGAGCGAGAGGCCGCCCAGCGAGAGAAGCGGCCCTACAAGTACTCCCGGCGCTGCCTGGGACCCGATGCGCCGATTGATCGCAGCGACTTCGTCGTCCGCTTCAAGGTGCCCGACGGCAGCAGGATTGAGTTCGACGACTTGATCCGGGGCCGGATGAGCTTCGATAGTGACCTGATCGGCGACCCCGTGATAGTCAAGAGCGACGGCTTCCCGACCTACAACTTCGCCAGCCCGCTCGACGATTCTCTGATGGAGATCAGCCACATCATTCGGGGTGAGGAGCACCTCTCCAACACCCCCACCCAGCTGATGATCGTGGACGCCCTTGGCCTGGCTCGCCCGGAGGCGACGGCGCACATCCCGCTGATCCTCGCGCCCGACCGGACCAAGCTCAGCAAGCGTCGCCATCCAGCCTTGATAACCCAGTTCCGGGACTGGGGCTACCTGCCCGAGGCGATGGTCAACTACCTCGCCTTGCTCGGCTGGAACCCGGGCTCCGACCAGGAGATCTTCACGATGGCCGAGCTCGAGCAGCTCTTCGACCTCGGCCGGGTCCAGCAGAGCGGCGCCATCTTCGACCGCGAGAAGCTGGACTGGATCAACGCGACCTGGATTCGATCGCTCCCGGTGGCGGATCTGGTGGAGCGGCTGCGGCCGTTCCTGCCCGAGCTGACGCCAACTCAACTGGAGTTGGCGGCCCCGGCCCTTCAGCCGCGGATGAACACCTTGGCCGACGGCCGCCGGCTGCTCACCTACCTCTGGTCCGATCCTGGAGTGGCGACATTGACCGATGAGCAGAAGGAGCGGCTGGCGGCGGCCCTCGCGGTCCTTCGGACTGTCGACTGGACTCCCGACGCGATCCATTCGGCCCTAGAGGAGCTGCGCGAAAGCAAGGGCTGGTCGCGCGGTCTGCTCTTCAACCCGATCCGGATCGGGGTGGCGGGTGGCGATTCACCCCAGATCCACGACACGCTCGCGCTGCTGCCCAGGGACGAAGCCATCGCCAGAATGGAGCGCGCGCTGTGACCTTCCTCGAGATCCAGATCGACCTCAACCCCAACCTCTTCAGCGTCGGCGCCTTCACGCTGACCTGGCACGGTGTCTTCAGCGTGCTCGGCATCCTGGCAGCGATCCGGATGACGCAATGGCTCGCCTGGCGCCAGGACGGGATCGAGGGCGAGAGGATCTACGATGCCGCCTTCTGGGCGGTGGTGGTCGGCCTGCTCGGCGCCCGGATCCATTTCGTCATCGAGAACTGGCACCTGTTCCAGGCGACCCCGATCAAGGTCTTTTACGTCAACGAGGGCGGGATCAGCCAGTGGGGCGGCATCTTCGGCGCCATGCTCGGGATCTGGATCTGGTCCTACCGGAACAAGGTCAATTTCTGGAAGCTGCTCGACGCCGTGAGCCTGCCCGCCCTGGTTGGCCTCGCCATCGGCCGGATCGGGGACGTCATCAACGGCGAGCACCACGGCACGGCGACGACGCTCCCCTGGGGCGTTCGCTACATAAACGCCCACACCCTCGGCCAGCCGGGCTCGGTCGTCCACCCGGAGGTGGCCTACGAGATGATCCTCTGCCTCGGCCTGGTGCTTATCCTGCTGCCTTTCTACAGCCGGCTCAAGGCACGCTTCCCGGACGGCGTCATCGGCCTCGCCTTCTTGGCCCTCTACGCCGTGGGCCGTTACTTCCTCAGCTACCTGCGCGCCGACCAGGTCGAGTACGGCCTCCGTCAGGCCCAGTGGGCGTCGATCGTGATGGTCCTGCTGGCGATCGGCTTCAGCCTTTACCTGCTGCGAAGGCGCGCAGCTGAAGCGCCCGTCGTGGAGCCTCCTCCGAGTGTCGTAGAAACGCAAACACCTCCAGCCCCGAAGCCAAGTCGGAAGCGAGCCGCTCAGCCCACGGCCGCAGCTCCTCCTCCGAGTAGTCACGCCGCAGGCGGTAGTAGCGGAACGCGCCGGCCGCGTCGGCCAAAGGCCAGTCCTCCTGGTCCGTGACGACCACCGCGCAGGCGTGCCGCTCGACGACCGCGTAGACCTCTGAGTCGAGCCAGCCCGCGTCCCGGAACTCCACCGCCACCGGCCGACGGAGGTTGGTCAGGAGCAGCTCGAGCAGCTCCGGGTTCCTCTTCTGGGTGGGCGGAAACTGCAGCAGGACGGGTCCCGCGCGGTCGCCGAGCGGCAGCATCCGGGTGCCGAAGTCGCGGGCCACGATGTCCTTCGGAAACCCGGTCGCCGAGTAGCTGAGCGCGCGCTGCGCCTTGAGGCAGAGCCGGAAGTCAGGCGGGGTGTCGCGCACCCACTTCGCCAGGGC
>JALZAP010000338.1 GCA_030948245.1 Candidatus Dormiibacterota bacterium
GTTCACCGCGATCGTCGGCCAGGAGAAGAGGAAGCTGGCGCTGGTCGCCAACGCGATCAACCCGACGATCGCGGGCGTCCTCATCCGCGGGGAGCGGGGGACCGGCAAGTCGACCGCCGTTCGCGCCCTCGCCCGCCTTCTCCCCGAGCACCGCGTGGTCGAGGGCTGTCACTTCGGCGACGACCCCGACGAGCCGGAGCACTACTGCATCGAGTGCAGGCAGCGCGCGGAGCTCGGCGAGCTGCCCGTGAGCACCCGGCCGATGCGGGTGGTCGAGCTCCCCATCAACGCCTCCGAGGACCGCGTCGTCGGGTCGATCGACCTCGAGTCGGCGCTCCGCCATGGCCACCGCCGGTTCGAGCCGGGTGTCCTAGCCGAGGCGAACCGGAACATCCTCTATGTCGACGAGGTCAACCTCCTCGACGACCACATCGTCGACGTCCTGCTCGACGCCGCGGCGATGGGCGTGAACATCGTGGAGAGGGAGGGCGTCTCGATCGTCCACCCGAGCCGCTTCATCCTGGTCGGGACGATGAACCCGGAGGAGGGGGAGCTGCGCCCCCAGCTGCTCGACCGCTTCGGGCTCTGCGTCGACGTCGAGGGCATCAACGAGGCCGAGCCGCGGGTGACGATCGTCGAGCGGGAGGCCGCCTACAGGGACCACGATCCTGCCTTCCTGGCCGAGTTCCGGCAGTCCGACGCCCACCTTTCAGTGCGAATCGGGGAGGCGCGGGAGGCGATCGGGCAGGTTCCCATCAGCCCCTCCCAGGCGCGCCTGATCTCCCGCATCTGTGTCGACAGCGGCGTCCAGGGCCACCGCGCCGACCTCGTCGTCGCGCGCGCCTGCAGCGCGCTCGCCGCGTTCCGAGGCCACCCCGTGCCGACCCGGGACGACATCTTCGACGCCGCCGAGCTCGCGCTCGCCCATCGCTCCCGGAGCCCGGTAAAACGGGAGGAGGGGTCTGGGGAGGAGGAGCGGCCGCAGGATGAGCAGGCGAGCCAGGAGGAGGGCAAGTCGGAGGCCTCCGACGAGCAGCAGCAGCCGAGCTCCACCGACCAGCAGGGGGCCGCCCAGGAGACCGAGGACGAGAGCCATTCGGCGGAGGACTCCAGCGGCTCCGTCGAGGGGAGCAGCGCCGGTGGCGGGATGGGCTCCGAGTCAACCCCCGACACCGCCGACACCTTCGACGTCAGGAAGATCGAGCTGCCCCGCCATCGGCGGCCGCGCAAGCAGGGCGGCAAGCGGGCGACCGCGCAATCTGCGAACCGGCGCGGCCGTTACACGGCCGCCCGAACGGCGGAGAAGGTCACCGACCTCGCCGTCGACGCCACCATCCGTGCCGCGGCCCCCTTCCAGGTAAGGCGCGGCAGGGCGAGTGGCGAGCGGATGATGCTGGAGCGGTCGGACCTGCGCGAGAAGGTGCGGGAGCGGAAGACGGGCAACCTGATCGTTTTCGTCGTCGACGCGTCCGCGTCGATGGACGCCGAGCAGCGAATGGCGGCGACCAAGGGCGCCATCCTCTCGCTCCTCCAGGATGCCTATGTCCGCCGCGACCGGGTCGCCGTCGTCATCTTCAAGAACCGGACCGCCGAGGTCGTGCTCCGGCCGACGTCTTCGGTGTCGCTGGCGCGCCGGCGGCTGGAGCGGCTCTCGGTCGGCGGCACCACCCCGCTGACGCACGGGTTGCTCGCCGGTCTCAACGTGATCAAGACCGAGGTACTCCGGGATGCCACCGTGCGGCCGCTGATGGTGCTCATCAGCGACGGCCGCGGCAACATCTCGATGTTCAAGGAGGAGCCGCTGGTGGAGGCCCAGAAGGTCGCGGCGATGATCCAGGCCGAGAAGATCGACTGCCTCGTCATAGACTCCGCCCGCGATTTCAGCCACCTGCCCTCGATCCAGCATCTGGCGCGGGTCGCGCCGATGTACCAGACCTACGCGATCAACGCTTGCGCCGACCTGGCCGGCCGGATGGGCGCCCGCTACTACGGCCTCTTCGACCTCTCCCGCGACGAGATCGCCTCGGTCGTCGAAAGGCAGCTAAACCGAAGCTGACGGGACGTCAGGCGAGGCTGGGTAGACTTCCAAGGTGGCAGTAGAGCGTTACTCCTACCCCTTCAGCGCCATTGTCGGGCAGGACCGGATGAAGATGGCCCTCGTCCTCAACGCGATCAACCCGTCGATCGGCGGAGTCCTCATCCGCGGCGAGAAGGGAACCGGCAAGTCCACCGCCGTCCGAGCGCTGGCCCGGCTGCTGCCTGAGCAGCAGGTGGT
>JALZAP010000339.1 GCA_030948245.1 Candidatus Dormiibacterota bacterium
GGTGCGAAGTACTCGATGACCCGCTCCGCGAGCAGCGTCTTGACGTCGACGCAGCCTGTGCGCGCTGTCCGCTCGCCCTCCCAGATCTCCTCCCAGTCGGGGCTGAACACCCTGTGCAGCTGGCAGACGTTGCAGTGCTCGGGGTGGCCAGGGTCCTTGCGGAAGGGCCGCTCGACGTCGGTCACCGCCCTGGCGACCAGGCGGCGGATCTCGTCGGGGTCGCCCGTCATGGGGATGTAGTTGCCCCGGCTCTTGCTCATCTTGTTGACGCCGTCGAGGCCCATGATCCGCGGTGTTTCGGTGAGGTCGGCCTGGGGTTCGCGCAGGACCTGGCTCCCGCAGCGGTGGTTGAAGCGACGCGCGATCTCCCGGGTCAGCTCGAGGTGCGCCAGCTGGTCCTCTCCCACCGGCACCCGGTCGGCATCGTAGAGGAGGATGTCGGCGGCCTGCAGGACCGGGTAACCAAGCAGGCCGTAGTTGATGTTGTCGGGGTGCTGCTCACTCTTCTCCTTGAAGCTCGGCACCCGCTCCAGCCAGCTGATCGGGGTGACGGTGCTCAGGATCCAGTGCAGCTCGGCGACCTCGGGGACGTGCGACTGGACGAAGATGGTGGCCTTGTCGGGGTCGACCCCGGCGGCGATCCAGTCGGCCACCATGTTGACCACGTTGGGCCACAGCTCCGCCGGCTGCTCGAAGGTGGTGAGGGCATGGAGGTCGACGACGCAGTAGAAGGCGTCGTACTGATCCTGCATCCTGATGTAGTTCTGCAGCGCGCCAAAGTAGTGCCCGATGTGCATCCGGCCGGTCGGCTGCATGCCGCTGAGGACGCGCTTCATCGGAGTTGGGGAGGAGGCCATCAGGGCAGAGTTTAGTATTCAGCCGATGCTCGCAACCCGCTCCATGGCTCGCCTCGCGGCGACCCTGAGCTTTGCCTATGTGATTCGCGGCCAGGTACTTGGTGTGCCCGTCACCCTGCTGGAGCTCTTCATCCTGGCGACCCTGCTGGCGTACGTGCTCGATAAGCGCCGGACCGGCGAGGCCTTCCCCGACCCGCGCCGGATGCCGTACTTCTGGCCGCTGGCGGTGCTGCTGGTGGCGGCCACGATCGGGATCGTCGTGGCCCCCGACATCCGCGCCGCGGCCGGCATCTGGCGGGCGTACTTCCTCGAGCCGATGCTCTTCGCCTACGTCATTGCCGACGTGATGCGGGCGCGCTGGCACCTCGAGGGTTTCGTGGCCGGCTTCTTCTGGTCCGGCATCCTGGTCTCGACCATCGAGGTGCTGACCTTCCTCTTCGCGTACGCCGTCCACCGGCCCAACCTGGTCGATGACCCGGTGGTGGCCATCTACCTCAGCGCCAACGCCACCGGCCTCTTCCTCGGCCCGCTGCTGGCGATGGCCGCCGCCTTCATCCTGTTCGGCAACCGCAACGAGCGGACCCGGGCGATCGTGTTCGCCGTCCTCGCCCTGCCGGCCTTCATCCTCAGCTTCTCGCGCGGCGCCTGGCTGGCGCTGGTGGTGGCCGTGCTGTTCCTGGTGTGGCACCACCGTCTGCGGATCCTGATGATCGCGGGCGTCGGGCTGGCTGTCGCCGCGGGGGTGCTGGTGCCGGCGCTGCGCCAGCGACTGGCACACCAGTTCAACCCCAACGACCCGCTGAACTCGATCAACCTTCGCAGGAACCTGTGGCGGGCCACCATCGACATGCAGTCCAACCCCCGGCACGCGCTCTTCGGGACCGGCCTCAGCGGCTTCAAGCACGACATCCAGCCCTACAGGGAGTTCGCCGGCTACAACGAGAACCTGATCTACCCCCACAACATCTTCCTCAACTTCTGGACCGAGACCGGCCTACTCGGGCTCGTCGCCTTCGCCTGGCTGGCCGTCGCCTGGGTGCGGAACACCTGGCAGACCCTGAAGAGCAGGGGGGAGCTGCGGCCGTACTTCCTGGCGGTGGCCGCGGCCAGCATCACGATCCTGGTGCACGGCATGCTCGACGTCCCGTTCTTCAAGAACGACCTCGCGCTGCTGACCCTCTCAGTGATCGCGATCCAGGTCGCCGCCATACGCCAGGACCGCCCTGCAAGCGCCGGCCGCGGCGCCGTCGGCGTCGCCGCCTAGCCGGGAGGCCTGGGTCATGAACCTGGCGGTGCGGACCGCGCGCAACACCGTGATGGTGGTGGCGGCGCGGATGTCGTCGAAGGTCCTGGTGCTGGTGGTCGTCCTGGTCGTGATCCGCACCATGGGCGACGAGAACTACGGCCGCTTCACCTCG
>JALZAP010000060.1 GCA_030948245.1 Candidatus Dormiibacterota bacterium
ACCGAGGGCGGCATGGACGACGCGCAACTGCGGCCCGGCCACCGCGATCGCCGCCTCCTCGTAGGGCAACCCGGTGCAGCCGCTGGTGGCGGCGGCGGCGGCGAGGCTTCGCCAGGCGTCCGGGTAGACGACCTCGTCGACCCGCTCGCCCCACGGCTCGACTGTCCGCAGCCACGCCGGCTGGCGCTCGCACTCCTCGCCCCAGCGGTACAGCTCGCGCGGCGCGAGGGCGCCCAGCTGGAGAAGCTGGGGTTCCGCCCACTCGAGCACGTCCGGGCTGAGGCGGCGGGCGAGGAGGGAGCGGATCGCCGCGTCGCCGGCGTAGGTGTTGTCGGGCAGGAGCTCCATAAACGAGACTGTTTACAGCTCTTGCTGCTGGGTGGCGTGGGCGCGGCTGCGCTTGGCCTCGTAGAGCTCCGCATCGGCCGCCGCTGCGAGACCGTCCAGGGTCATGCCTTCGTCCCACTGGGCGATTCCGACGCTCACCTCGACGTCGGGATGGCCGGGTCCGGAAGTGCTTGCCAGGTGCTGCTGAAACCGCTCGGCGACGTCGCGAGCCCCGGCCCGATCAGTCTGCGGCATCACGAGCGCGAACTCGTCGCCGCCGATCCGAGCGGCGAGGTCGAGGGCGCGGACGGTCGCCTTGAGGGTTGCGCCAACCGTCCGGAGAGCCTCATCGCCCGCCTTGTGGCCGTGGTCGTCGTTGATCTGTTTGAGGCCGTCGACATCGACCATGACGAGGCTCAGCGCATCCCCGAAGCGCTCGGCGCGGGCCAGCTCGCGGCGCAAGAAGCTGTCGAACTCGTGGCGGTTGGCGAGGCCGGTCAGGAAGTCGGTCCGCGCCTCGCGCATGTGCTCCTGGACCTGATGGATGGCGACCGCCATCTGCTCCGCGATGGCGACGACGAACTCGCGGTCGCGCGGTGGCAGGTCGGTCATCTTCCGGCTGGCGACGCCGATCACGCCAATCGGACGGTCGCGGTGGAGAAGGGGCACGATCACCAGCAGCCGCGCACCCGTGACCACGACCGAGGCCGGCAGGAGGTCACCGGAGTAAAAGACGGGCTTACCGGCGACGGAATCCTTGCCCAAACCGGGCTTGCCGAGGGCAAGCTCGTGCAGCGCGTCGCCGACCGAGACGCCATCCCAGGCGGCGTCCACCTGCTGAGCGGAAAGGCGCAGGAGGCCCTTCTCGACCGAGACCAGCCAGAGGCCGGCCCACTCGACCTGGAGCGCCTTGCGCAGGCGCTCCAGCCCGACGCCCACCACCTCGTCGAGGTCGAGGGAGCGGCTCATCGCCTTGGCGATCTCGATCAGCAAGCCCATCCGATGCTGCTCACCCTCGTAAGCCTGCTTCATGTGGTCGAGGAAGCCCTGGGTGACCATCAGGGCCAGCTGCTCCATGAAGTGGGCCATGACCACGGTGGCGCCGTTGATCTCCTCCTCGTCGACGCCCGCCTCCTGGGCTGCCTTCTCGACGTACAGCCAGGCGATCTCGCGGCCGATCGTGTATCCCTGAAGCATCGCCTCCAGGGTCAGGCCCTGGGCGGCGCGGGCCCGACCGGAGGCGCGGATCAGGGCCAGCTCCTGCTCGGTCGCGTCGCGCTGCTGGATCACCAGCTGGAGAAAGATCAGGAGCGCCGCTCGGGACACCTCGAAAACGTCCTCGTGATGTTTCTCCAGGATCCGCGGGTATTCGGGGATCCGTTCTCGATAGCCCGCGACCATCGTGTTCGTCATCTCATCGACCCGAGGCAGCAGCCGCTGCGCCACCGCGCGGATCGACTTCGGGTCCGGCATGGGCCGCATTCTAGGTGCGCTTCAGGCGCCCAACCACTCGGCCGCGATCGCCGGTGCCAGCCGGGACCCGCCCGGGCCGCTGAGAAGCAGTGCCGGTTCGTAGTACCCGTGCCCACCCGAGATGGCCAGGACGTAGACCAGCTCGGCCTTGTCGTATCCGGCCGCGCCCGTCGCCGTCGGGACGTTCGCGGCGGCAAGCGCCCCCGAAGCCGAGCGCAGCGGGTACTGAGCGATGGTGAGGGGAAGCTCGAGAGGTCCCCGGGCGCTGATCGTGCCGCCGGTGAAGTCGACGACGAGCCCGGCAGGACCACCGTCTCGCCGAACCTGGCGGATCGGGCCCGCCGGGCCGTCGAACACCCTCTGGTAGAGAACCTGGCCGCCGGAGCCCGACACGCTGACCTGGAAGGCGAAATGCGGGGCCAGACCATGGCCGGTCAGGAAAGTGTTGGCAGCCTCAGCCGGGGATGATCCCGGCGCCGGGCTCGAGGCCGACGAATTGACCACGAACTGCGGCTCCAGGTCCCGAGCGACGTCGCTCAGAGTCACCGCGATGGCGGGCAGGCCGCTTTGCGACTGCATCGCGGCGCCGATCCTCTCCCGGTCGGCGGAGGTCGGCTCGTCGTAGCGGTAGACGGGCAGCGTGGCGGGCAGGTTCGGCAAAGTGCCACCGAAAGAATGGCCCGCACCGGAATCGGCGGTTGTCGTCTGAGGTGCGGTGCCCGACCTTGCGGTTTCGGGCATCGCGGAAGGCAACTTGCCGAATGCCGGAGCGGCGGCCCCGTTCTCCTTGCTCGCGAAGCCGGGAGCGCCGGCCGAAGTGGTCGATGCGTCGTTGCCGGCGCCGCCGCGGAAGCTCGTCGCCAGCCAGGTGACCCCCAACGCGACGACCAACAGAGTGGCGAGCGCGGGCGCGTAGCGGAGGACCGGCTGAAAGCCAAGGCCGAGGCGCTGGTACCAGGACCGGCGCGCCTCGATCCGCCGCCAGAGCTCGTCCGCGAAGCCGCGGCGGGGCCTGGCCGAGGCGAACATCGCCTCCAGCCGGCGCTCGAGCTCGGGATCCTCAGCCATCCGGCCTGAGCTCCGCGCGAAGCACCTTGAGGGCGCGGTGATAGAGCATCTTGGCGGCGTCCTCGCTGCAGCCCATCAGCTCGCCGATCTCGAGGAAGCTTAGATCGGAGCGGTGGCGGAGGCCGACCACCTCCCGCTGCCGGGCAGGGAGCCGGCGCACCGCCAGCAGCAGCTCGGCGAAGAGGATCCGATCCTCGGCGACCTCCGAGGGGTCAGGACCGGTTCCCAGGCCGCGGCCAACCTCCTGCTCGACGCGGTCGCGGACTCCGGACCGGCGGTGGAAGTCGAGGATTGCGTTGCGCGCGATCCGGAAAAGCCAGGCGGCCGGAGTCGCCGCCGCGGGCTCGAAGCGGTCGTAGGCGCGGTAGGCGTTGATGAAGACCTGCGCCGTCACGTCCTCCGCCTCCGCCGAGTTGCGGAGCTGGGCGAGCGCATACCCGTAGATCCGGGGCAGGAACTCTCGGTAGAGGTCCTCGAACTCGGGACGCGGGGACATGCGGCGTCATGGTAGCCAGCCATCTCGAACAGAGCGAACGCCTCCCGACGGGTTGGTGTAACGAGTTTCCTAGGTTCGGGCGGTGTCGAAACGATCAAGGTAGTCGACATCGCCGAGCCTCTCCAGCTCGGCGCGGCCCCCCGCCAGCGCGTCGCCGTCGCCGATCAGCCGGCCGATCTCATGCTGAACCCGGGCGACGTAAGGCGCAGCTCCCATGCCGCGCCAGAGCGCCTCCGCCTTTCGGAGCTCTCCAGCGTCCCTCTGCTGCAGCCCCATCGACCTGCGGCACTGCGCTTCGAGCAGCGGATACTGCCCCTCCGCCTTGGCCAGCACGGCTGCCACCACCGATGGATCCTCCTCGCGTCCGAGGTCGGCGGCCAGGTTCAACTTCCGCTCGATGATCTCGACGAGGTAGAAGTGCTTGTCACCGAATTGCCGCGGTAAGCCCACCGGCGCGGTCCGGCCGTATCCGCGGAGCGTCTGGTAAGCGTTGTTGGCGGCGTACCTACCGACGATCTCGTCCACGATCTCCCCGATCAGTCGGAGCTGGGCTTCATCCCGCCGAGCCCGGGCAACGTCGAGAGCAGGGATGAAACCCCGCAGTGCGTAACCGGCGGCGAGCCGTCCAGTGTCCACCCAGGTCGCGGCTGCGCGCGCCGCGACTCGCTGGACCTCATCCCACTCCCCGATCATGCAAAGCGCGTAGAGGCGCCAGGCGAGGGCGTGGAGAACGGGCGCCGGCGCCTGACCAGGCCTGACCAGGGCGATGCCGGCCGCGGATGCCCGGTCCGCCTCGCCCAGCTCGCCCAGCAGACAGGAGGCCCACGCGACCATCGAGTAGGCGTCGAGCCGCTCATACAGGCTCAGGCCCTTGAGCTCGAGTCGGCGCGCGGAGAATTCGCGGACCTTAAGCCACTCACCCTTCAGTTGAACGGCACCGCCGATGGCGTCGAGTGCGGCGCTCATCAAGTTGGTGTCGCCCAGATCGGCGGCAAGCCGGTAGCCCTCCTGGGCCGAGCGCTCCCCGGCGGCGATGATCTTCGCGCTCGCTTCGGCGCTCAGCCAGAAGGGGAAGAACCCGTCGGCGACGAGGAAGCGGGCCGTGGCCGCTGAATCGTCGGTTTGGGCCGCCAGCGCCTCGCCCTCGGTGCGCAGTCCGTTCATCGCCGCCAGGCTCACCCGGTTGGCAACCGAACCCTGGAAACGGGTCTCCACCATCAACCTCCCGGCCAGCACCCGGAGCTGGTCGCCGGCGGGCGCCCCCGCGTCGGCGTACAGCTTGGAAGCCATCGCGTAAGCCTCGACTGCCCCGTCCCCACCAACCATGTCGCCGAGCCGCTCGAAGAGACGCGCCCTCTGCTCGGGTCGCGCCAGCTCGAGGGCGGCCCGGGCATGGCGGACCGCTTCGGGGTGGGCCTCGACGGCCGCTGCGGCATCCAGCGCGCGTTCCAACCAGGCGACGGCCTTCTCCCGAAGCTCGAACGTCGCGCGGGCTTCGGGGTCGGTCGAGGTGGCGATCGTGGCCGCCTCTCGGTAGTGGAGGGCGATGATCTCGGCGACGGCGGATTCGCGGCCCTCGGCTCGAGCGGCGTGCCAGTCGGCGGCAGCCGCATGGAGTCGCGATCGCTCGACCCGGGGCAAGGTCCCGTAGGCGACCTCACGGATGAGGATGTGGCGGAAGGTGTAGCGGTCGCCGTCGTTCGGCCGCACCAGGTCGCGAAGGGCGAGGCGCTCGACGACCTCCGACCAGTCGGTGATGCCCCTCTCGAGGGCGGCTACTCCGGCAACCCGAAAGCTGCGTCCGAACACCGACCCGAGCTGGAGAGCCCTCCGCTCGCGACCGGGAAGGAGGTCGAGCCGAGCCAGGACGGTCGCCTGTACAGTGTCGGGCAGCTTGTCGACGCCGCCCTGCTCGATGGCCGAACGGACCAGCTCGCCGGCGTAAAAGGGGTTCCCCTCGGCGCGCTCGATGACGCTCGTCACCAATTCGGGCGAATCCGTCTCCAGCAAGTGGCCAACCAGCTCGGCGACAGCCGAGTCGGAAAGTGGCTCGAGGCTAACCGCGAGGTGGTTGCGCCGGCCTCCGCCCCAGTTGGGACGCCGGTCGAGCAGCTCTGGCCTGGTCAGCGCCAGCATCAGGATGGGCGCCTCGCCACGAGGCTGCATCAAGTACTCGAAGAGATCGAGAAGGCTGTCCGAGGACCAGTGGAGGTCCTCGAAGACCACGACCAGTGGGGCGGCGCGGGAAGCTGCCTCGATCGCCTCCCGCCAGGCGCCGAAGAGCTCACTCGGATTCAGCAGCTCCGTCTCGGACATCCCGATCGTGGCGGCAAGGAGCTCGGCGGCGCCGGGGTTGGCACCGATGTCGAGGAGCCAGGCCTGGACCGCGGCGAGCAGCTCGGCCGGACTGGCGTCCTCGGACGCGGCAGCCAGGGTGAAGAGGATCTGGCGCATCGGCCAGTAGGTGAGCTGCTGGCCGTACGGCAGGCACTGGGCGGTTGCCACGCGCGCGTCGGGACGAAAGTCCGCCAGCCAATCCAGGAATTCCTCCAGCAGCCGAGTTTTGCCGGTTCCCGCGGGCGCGATCAGGCTCACCAGAGATGGCCTGCGCTCGGAGAAGGCGCGCCGGGCGACCAGCTGCAGCTGCTCGAGGTCGGCCTCTCGGCCGACCAGCGGAGGTCGCTGAGGCAGCCCGCCGGGTGCGTCCTGGCGACCGATGGCTTCGCGTGCGGTGATCGGCGTGGACTTGCCCTTCGCGTCGACTTGCCGCTCACCGCCGAACTCGAACCGGCCGGCGGCGGCGTGGGCGGTGCGCTGTGTTACCAGCACCTGCCAGGGCTCGGCCGACTGCTGAAGGCGCGCCGCGACATTGACGGCATCACCGGTGACCAGGAAGTCGCCGGCAGACGGGTCGCGCGCCGCGACCACCTCGCCGGTGCCGACGCCGAAGCGGACCGCCAGCCGATGGCCAAGCCGTTGGTCTGCACGAACCTCGTCGCGCAGGGCGAGCGCGGCTGCGATCGCCCGCTCGGCATCGTCACCGTGGGCCGAGGGCAGGCCGAAAACGGCCATCACCGCGTCGCCGATGAACTTCTCGAGGGTGCCGCCATGTTCGGAAACGACCCCCTTGGCGATCTCGTAGTAGCGGCCGAGGAGGGCTCGCACCTCCTCCGGGTCCATCGCCTCACCCATCGCGGTCGAGCCCGTCACGTCGGCGAAGAGGACGGTGACGATCCGCCGTTCTTCCTGACTCACGATCGGGAGCTTAGCTTCGCAACCGTCCGTCGAACCGTAAGCGAGCTCTTCGAGCTCGGCGCCGAAGGATCGTCACCGGCTGGGTCCGGAGCGATAGGCCGCGGTCAGGCTTTGCCCAGCACGGCCGACAGGGACGCGTCCCCCTCAGGCAAGGAAAGGGCCGATCTCGGCCGGACGGTTCGTGAAGACGGAATCGGGGTGGCAGGCTCGCGCCCACATCAGGCTCAGCTGGTCGTCGACCGTCCAAACCCCGACTGCCCCGTCGGCGGCGCGGATCTCCTCCACCATCTGGGGGTCGAGCGTCCCGAAGTAGCAGGAGAAGAGGTCGGCGCCGGCGGCGCGCATCATCCCGACCGCGTCGATCGGGCGGGAGGCGTCGATAATGCCCAGGGCGAGCTCGGGCGCCACCTCCTTCAGGTGCCGGATGCAGAGGTGGTGAAAGGAGATCACGTTGACGTGCTCAACCATCTGGTGCTCGCGCAGGACAGCTGTCAGCTTCTCCTCCAGGCCCGGGTAGGGAACCGGGTTCTGCTTGGTCTCGATGACCAATCCGACGCGGCCGCGGACGAGGTCGAAGACCTCCTCCAGGAGAGGGATCTTCTGGCCCTTGCCGGCATCCAGCTCACGCAGCTCGGCGAGAGTGTGGGCGCCGACCAACCCGGTCCCGTCGGTGGTCCGCTCGAGGAGGTGGTCGTGGATGACCGCGAGCTCGCCGTCGGCCGTCAGGTGGACGTCGCACTCGACCATGTCGCAGCCGGCGTCGATCGCCGACTGGAAGGATGCGAGGGTATTCTCGGGATGCTCCGCCGGGTTGCCGCGGTGGCCTCCCAGCATGATCCGGCCCTCCGCCCTGGCAGCCTCCAAACGCTGCCGCATCGTGTAGGGGCCTTGCATCGAATGGTGAGTCTAAACTCCACGCTCTGATGACCTCCACCGCGCCTCGAACCATCGCCGAGCTGCGCGCGTCGGGCCACCAGCGGGAGACCGTCAAGGAGGAGCTGCGACGCAACCTGCTCGCCCGCCTGCGCGACCGCCGGCCGATCTTTCCGGGCATCGTCGGCTACGACGACACGGTCATCCCCCAGGTCGCCAACGCGGTCATCTCCGGCCATGACCTGATCTTCCTCGGCGAGCGGGGCCAGGCGAAGAGCCGCCTGATGCGCTCGATGATCGAGCTCCTCGACCCCGAGGTACCGGTCATGGCGGGGTGCGAGATCAACGACCATCCCTACGCGCCCATCTGCAAGCACTGCCGTGACGAGGTCGCCGCCAAGGGCGAGGAGGCGGAGGTGGGCTGGCTCGGCCGCGATCGACGATATGGGGAGAAGCTGGCCACCCCGGACACCTCGATCGCCGACCTGATCGGTGAAGTCGACCCGATCAAGGTCGCCGAGGGTCGCTACCTGGCGGACGAGCTGACCATCCACTACGGCCTGGTGCCGCGCACCAACCGCGGCATCTTCGGGATCAACGAGCTGCCCGACCTCGCCGAGCGGATCCAGGTCGGCCTGCTCAACATCATGGAAGAGAACGACGTCCAGATCCGCGGCTACCGGCTCCGGCTGCCCCTCGACCTGTTCGTGGTCGCCAGCGCCAACCCCGAGGACTACACGTCGCGCGGCCGCATCATCACACCACTCAAGGACCGCTTCGGCTCCCAGGTTCGCACCCACTACCCGCTCTCGGTCCCCGAGGAGATCGAGATCATGGAGGGCGAGCGGACGCCGCCGGGCCTCGACGTCGAGGTGCTCGTCCCCGCCTTCATGAAGGAGATCGTGGCGGAGATCACCCATCACTCCCGGCGCTCGCCGCACATCTCGCAGTCGTCCGGCGTGTCGGTGCGGATGTCGATCGGCAACTACGAGAACCTGGTCTCCAACGCCATCCGGCGCTCGGTCCGGCTGGGCGAAACCCTTGCTGTGCCCCGCGTCTCCGACCTCCAGTTCCTGGTGGCGTCGAC
>JALZAP010000340.1 GCA_030948245.1 Candidatus Dormiibacterota bacterium
ACGTTGTCCGCCTCGAGGATCGCTATGGCAGGCAAGGAACAACCGCGGGCTGACCCCCATACCTGGGCGCCCCATGCGGAGATTGCCCCGGATGAACCCCAGGCGCCGCAGAGCGTGGTGGTCATCGATGAGCCCGCGATCGTAGCCGCACGGCCCACGGTGGGCCCGCGGTTCCTCGCCTATGTCGCGGGACTGGTCCTCCTGCTTGGGCTGTTCGAGCGCTCCGACCTGCTGACCCCCGCCGGCCTTGTCGGGCTGATGGCGGCGATGGCGCTGGTCACCATCGGCAGCTTCGGGCTGGCGCTGCGCCAGGCATCGGAGAATCGCTTGGCGGCGCTGACCCCGAGCTACTACCTGATCCCGCTGATGGCGGTGGTGGTGGCGGGAGCGGTGTCGGCGCTGGTCAGCGACTGGCGGCTGCACGCCGGCAGCCAGGCGGCGATGGCGGCGGCGATCTTCGTGGTCAGCTTTGTCACCGTGGCGCGCCTTCGCGGCCAGCGCCAGGCCTGGTACGACCTGCTCCAGGACGTCGCCCTGCTGGTGGTGGTGTTGGTCTCGTACGTTGTCATCCTCGCCGGCATCAACGACATCCTGCTGCGGCTCACCCTGATCTTCGCGGTGAGCCTGGTGGCGGCCTACGAGAACCTGTCGCGAGCCACCTCCAGCCACGGCCGCGCCCTGGTCGGTGGTGTCATCGTCGCCCAGCTGGTCACCGGCCTCGCCTTTGCCCTGATCTCGCAGCAGTTCCTCGACGTGGTCCGGCTGGGGCCGCTGCTGCTGGTGGCGTGGTACGTCAACCGGGGAATGAGCTACCACGTCCTCGAGGGCACGATGTCGATCGGGGTCTTCGTCGAGTACGTCATCGGCGCCGTGGTCTGCGCCGTCCTGGTGGCGACGGCGCTGACGGCCCGCTGAGCGCCCTTTGAGCCCGCGCGTCGCGCTGCTGGCGGTGTTGGTCGTTGTGGTGGCGGCATGCGGCTCCAGCGGTCCGCGGGGCGATCGCCTTCCCGACGCCGCCTCCCAACCGGCGCTGGCGGCGTCCCCGGTGGGTAGTCCCAGCCCGCTGATCAGCGGCGGCCAGCTGACGGTGGCGATCGTGCCGACGCTGCCGGTGCAGCAGTACCTTGACCACAACCAGAAGCCCGCCGGCTTCGACATCGACCTGGTCAACGCCATCGGCAGCCAGCTCGGCCTCAAGGTGACGCTGGTCACCGCCGGGTCGGAGGACGAGATCGTGCCCGGGCTGGCGCAGCAGAAGCGGCCGTACGACATGGGCATGGCCGACCAGGTCGAGACCGCGGCGATCACGTCGGGGGCGAAGACGGTCGCCTACTTCAGCACCGGCCAGTCGGTCCTGGTTGGTGAGGCCGACAGGCGGACCACCTCGCTGTCTGAGCTGTGCGGCAGGAAGGTCGGCGCCCTGCGCTCCAGCGCCGGCGAGGACGAGGTCCTGCGCCAGAACGAGTCCGGCTGTGGCGGCGGCCAGCCGATCACCTACCAGCCCTACGACGACGGCTCGGCGGCGGTCAAGGACGTGCTCGACGACAAGATCAGCGCCTACATCGACGAGTACCCGGGCGCGGTCTACCTGGCCCGCGTCTACGGCGGCCTGCGGGTGGTGCCGCACAAGATCGCGCCGGCGAAGGAGGTGATGGTCTTCGGCATCAGCGATACGGCGCTGCGCGACGCGGTTGCCGCCGCCCTCGACAAGCTGCAGAAGAACGGCACCTACAAGGACCTGCTGCAGCGGTGGGGCCTGGATGAGGGCGGAATTTAGGCCCATGACCTGGGGCTGGCTGCTGGTGCTGCTGGCGGCGGTCACCTGGGGCACCACCGGCACCACCTCCCGCCTGCTCGCCGGCCAGGCCGGCGCCGGCCCGCTGGTGGTGGGGCCGATGCGGCTGCTGGTGGCGGCGCCGCTGATGCTGGTCGCCGCCCTGGTCATGGACCGCGGCATCGCCCGCCCCCGACGGGGCGCATTCCTGGCCGGCGGTTGCGTGGCCGCCTACCAGCTCTGCTTCTTCTCCGCGGTGCCGCTGGCGGGCGTGGCCGCGACCGCGCTCCTGGCGATCTGCACCGCGCCGCTGATGATCGCGCTGGTGGCAGCGGTGACGCTCGGCGAGCGCCTCACCGGCCGGGTGCTGGTGGCGGTGGTCGCCGGGGTTGCCGGCGCCGCCCTGCTGGTCGCCGGCGCCGGTCCCACTGGCGGCGGCAACTTCAGCCTCGGCGCGCTGCTGGCGCTGGCGGCGGGCGCCTCATACGCGCTCTACG
>JALZAP010000341.1 GCA_030948245.1 Candidatus Dormiibacterota bacterium
GGTCCAGGCGCTGCTCGGCCATGCTAGCATCAGCACCACCCAGCTCTACACTCACCTCACCGGCGAGCGACTCCGTGAGGTTTACACGCGGGCGCACCCACGAGCGTAACCGGAGCCACGATGAGCTACGCCAGGAACCTCCTCTCGCGGGGCGAGGAGGTTGTCTTCGAGAGCCGGCAGCACTGGTTCGCCGTGCTGGCCTCGACATGGCTGTGGATCGTCGTTGCGGTGGCGGCCCTGGCCATGCTGATCTGGGTCGGGACCAACAAGCTGGAGGCGACCCTCTCGAACGTGCTCGGCATCGCCGGGCTGGTGCTGCTCCTGGCCGCCGCGGGGCGCGTCGCCCTGGTGGTCTGGGGCTGGCGCAACCAGGAGTACCTGGTCACCACGCGCCGGATCATCAAGGCTGAGGGCGTCCTCAACAAGGTCATGGGCGACTCGAGCCTCGAGAAGGTCAACGACGCTCACCTGACCCAGAGCTGGTTGGGCCGGATCTTCGACTACGGCCACCTCGATATCCTGACCGCCGCCGAGGAGTCGGGTGGCATCGAGGATTTCCCGATGATCGCGGACCCGGTGAAGTTCAAGATCGCGATGCTCAACCAGAAGGAGCTGCTGGAGCGACCGGATCTGGCCCCACCGCCCTCCCGCCGACCGGGCCTCCCTCCGCCGATGCAGCGTCCGGAGGCGATGCCTCCGCGCGCCGGGAGTGCACGGGTCTCGGAGATCCGCACCACGCTCGCCGCCGAGCCGACGCCTGCCGCACCGCCTGCCGAGACCACGTCCCGTCCACCCGGCTCCTCGTCGCAGCTCGCCGACGAGCTGGCAGCGACCCTCGAGCGGCTCGCGGCGCTCCGCGACAAGGGGCTGATCACGGCCGACGAATACGAGGCGAAGAAGCGGCAGCTGCTGGAGCGGATGTAGGTGGCCGCTGGCCGCCTCGCCGGCCTGGCCGACGGGGTCTACGGCGAGCAGCTGGAGGGCCGCATCGAGACCGCGGCGAACGCGATCCGCGCCCGCCTCGCCGATGAACCTCGACTCGACCAGCCCATGCTGGCGATCGTGCTCGGCTCCGGCCTGGGCGCGGTCAGCGACCTGCTCGACGCCGAGCCCCGGGTGCGCATTCCGTACCACGAGATCCCCGGCGTTCCCGCGGCCGGGGTGGCCGGCCACGCCGGCGAGCTGGTGATCGGCCTGGCCCGGGGCCGGTCGATCCTGCTCCTGTCGGGGCGGGTGCATCCCTACGAGGGCTACTCGCAGCGCGAGGTGACCATCCTGCTGCGTGCCTGCTTGCGGGCCGGGGTGACGACGGTGTTCCTCACCAACGCGTCCGGAGCTCTGAATCCCGCCTTCGAGCCCGGCGACGTGATGCTGATCACCGACACCATCAACCTTTCCGGCGACAATCCGCTGACCGGCCCGAACCTGGATCAGCTGGGCCCGCGATTCGTGCCCATGGCCGATGCGTTCGACGGTCAGCTGCAATCGGCTGCGCGGCGTGCCGCGCGACAGGTCAGCCTCGACCTTCGGGAGGGGGTCTACGTCATGCTCGCCGGCCCTAACTACGAGACGCGCGCCGAGATGCGCATGCTCCGCGGCTTCGGAGCGGACGCGGTGGGCATGTCCACCGTGCCCGAGGTGCTGGTCGCCCGCCATGCCGGCAGCCGGGTGCTCGCACTGTCGCTGATCACCAACAAGGCGACGGCCGACGTCGACCACGAAGTGACCCACGAAGAGGTGCTCGCCGTCGGCCGCATCGGCGCGGCCAAGCTCATTCGTCTGCTCGACGTGCTGCTGCCGGAGATCGGGTAGGTGCTCTTCAACAGCTCGCCGCCGGTCCTCCTGGCCATCGGTCTGGCCCTGGTGATCGGGATCACGTTCCATGAGTTCAGCCATGCGCTGATCGCCGATCAGCTGGGCGACCACCGGCCGCGCGCACTGGGCCGCGTCTCGCTCAACCCGGTGCGACACATCGATCCACTGGGGGCGCTCGCCTTCCTGCTGGCAGGCTTCGGTTGGGGGCGTCCCGTGCCGGTCAATCCGTATGCCCTGCGACCCGGACGCTCGGGGATGGCAATCGTCGCCGCCGCGGGACCGGTCGCTAACGTGGTGGTCGCGCTGGTGTTCGCGATCGTCTTCCGCGCCCTGCGCTTGGGTGACAGCACGTTCGGCCTGGTCGACCAGATCGTCGGCAACGTGGTGCTCTTCAACGTGGTGCTCGGCCTCTTCAACCTGCTGCCCATTCCGCCGCTC
>JALZAP010000061.1 GCA_030948245.1 Candidatus Dormiibacterota bacterium
CCTTTGGGCCGCGGATCCTCCCCGGCACGAGAGGCGGCCGCTCGGCGGCGGAATATGCGGCGGCGGTCGGGCACCTGCTCCGGCAGTCGGGCGGCCGCGGGCTGGCGCTGAAGGTAGTCACCGACGCGACCCGGCGGTCGCTCGCCGCCCGGGTCGGGCTCGGCCGTGATCTGCCCCGGGCCCAGCTCGACGACATCCTCGCCCGCCGGGCGCCAGAGGTCGCGGAGGCCTATCAGAGCGCTGTCGCCCAGGCCCAGGCGGCCGTAGAGTCAGAGCCGGCGCTGCTCGCGGCGGCACGCCGCCTGCACGACCTCGCCTACCCTATGGCGCGCAGATGACTGCGGCGGAGTTCTACGAAACCCTCCGGACCGAGGTCGCCAAGGCCGTGGTCGGCCAGGAGGAGGCGATCCGGCTCTGCGGGCTCGCCCTCGCGGTCGGCGGCCACGTCCTCCTCGAGGGCGTGCCAGGGGTCGCCAAGACCCTGCTCGCCAAATCGCTGGCACAGGCGCTCCACCTCGACTTCGGGCGCGTCCAGTTCACGCCCGACCTCCTCCCCTCCGACATCATCGGGACGGCCATCTACGACCTCCAGACCCGCGAGTTCCGCACCCGCAAGGGCCCCGTCTTCACCAACGTGCTGCTCGCCGATGAGATCAACCGGGCGCCGGCCAAGGTGCAGTCGGCGCTTCTCGAGGCGATGGAGGAGCACGGCGTGACGATGGAGGGCAGACAGACGCCGCTTCCCGACCCCTTCCTGGTTCTGGCCACCCAGAACCCGATCGAGTACGAAGGCACCTACCCGCTGCCCGAGGCGCAACAGGATCGCTTCCTGTTCAAGGCTGTGCTGGACTACCCGACGCCTGACCACGAGGCTGAGGTGCTCCGCCGCTGGAACTCGGGGATCGAACTCCGCGACCCGGTCCAGGCCGGCGTCCAGCCGGTGCTCGACTCGGCCCAGCTGACGGCCGTCCGAAAAGAGGTCCTGAGGGTCACTTTCTCAGAAGAGCTGATGCGCTACGTGGTCGACCTCGCCATCGCGACCCGAAACGCGCCCGAGCTGACCCTCGGCGCCAGTCCGCGCGGCGAGGTCCTGCTGCTGCTTGCCGCCAAGGCCGCCGCCGCGTTCGACGGCCGCGACTTCGCGACACCCGACGACATCAAGGGTGTGCTCCGGCCCACCTTCCGACACCGACTCCTCCTCCACCCCGAGGCCGAGGTGGCCGGCAACACCTCGGACAGCGTGCTCGAGAGCGTCGTGGCCCAGGTGACCCCGCCACGCTGAGAGCCCTGGACGGGCTCCGCGGGCTCCTGCCCCGGCCTCGCCTCCTGGTGGCGATCGGAGCCGGCGCCGCGCTCATCGCGCTCGCCCAGCTCGGTCCCTATTTCTGGCTGCCGGCGATCGCCTACAACCTCGTCCTCGTCGTGCTGGCCGTCCACGACGCCGCCACCCTTCCCACTCGGCGCGGCTGGGAGGCCACCCGCGACTTACCGGCGCCGCTCTCCCTGGGCGCCCACCAGGAGATCCTGGTCGGCTTCCGGAACCCGCGGTCTGCCGGCCTCCATGCGGCGCTGGCCGACCACGTGCCGGACCTCCTCCACCCCGACCGGCGCGAGGTCCGGGGAGCCTTCGACGATCGGGGCGAGTGGATCGCCGTGCACCAGGTGAGTCCCGTTCGGCGAGGCGCCTACGAGTTCGGCCCGGTGGACCTCCGGATCTGGCGGAGGAATGGCTGGTGGGCGCGCCAAGTACGCCTCCCCGCTCCCCAGTCTGCGGCCGTCTACCCGAACGTGCTGGCGATCCGTCAGTACCAGCTGACCCTGCGACGGGGGATGCCCTACCGGCCCGGCCAGCGGCGGTCCCGGCCACCCGGCGTGGCGACCGCCTTCGCCGGGCTGCGCGATTACATCCCGGGCGACGACCCTCGCCGGATCAACTGGAAGGCGACGGCCCGGCGCGACCAGCCGGTGACAGTGGAGCTCGAGGCGGAACGTGGCCAGCAGGTGATGATCCTCCTTGACTGCGGCCGGCTGATGACCGCCCGGGCGGGTGCGTTGAGCAAGCTCGACCACGCCATCAATGCCGCGCTTCTGCTTGGCTGGCTGGCTCAGCAGCAGGGTGACCGGGTCGGCCTCGTCGCCTTCACCGACCAGGTCGACTCCTTTCTCGCCCCACAGCGCGGCCCGACCCAGGTCAACCGCCTTAGCGAGGCCCTCTACGGCGTCCAGGCGCAGTTCGTCGAACCCGACTTCGGGGAGGCTTTCGCGCTGCTCGCCCGGCGCGTCAGCAGGCGCTCGCTGGTGGTGGTGCTGACCGACGTCCTCGACCCCGGTGCTTCCCGGGAGCTGGTCGCCCAGGCCCTCTGGCTGTCGCGCCGGCACCTGGTCCTGGTCGTCGCGATGGAGGACCCGGCGCTGATCGCCGCCCGAGACTCGCCGATCGACCGCTCCACCCGTGCCTACGAATGGGCCGCCGCGGAAGAGCTTCTAGCCTCCCGCCGGCAAAGCTTCGAGGCGCTGCGGCGAGGTGGCGTGCTCGGTCTCGACGTTGCGGCCGGGACGCTCAGTCCCGCGCTCGTCGAGCGGTACCTGGAGCTGAAGGAGCGGGCGCTCCTGTAGCGGCAGCTTCGGGTTCGCGGCCGACCAGGAGCAGGTATCCATAGAGGAGGAGGCCGGTAAAGATGCCTACAGCCGCCTTGACGAAGGTGGGCGCGGCCGAGGGGCTGAGATTGCCTTCGATCGTCCCCGCGAGCACGAGCAGCGGCGTCAGGCCCGCGACCAGCACGAAAACCCGCAGACCCGCCCGGGCGAGCGCGTCGGCGCGCCGGTAGGGTCCGGGCGCGATGATCGCCCAGCCCAGCATCAGCCCGCAGGCGCCGGCGGCGACGACCACCGAGAGCTCGAGGACGCCGTGGGCGATCACGAAATCGCCGAGCAGGCCCTGCACACCGTAGGCGGCGGTGAGCCCGAAGATGCCGCCCAGGTGCACGCCGTTGTTAACAAGGATGAAGACCGTGGGTAGTCCGGCGGCGATGCCGAAGACGGCCGCGAAGATGGAGACGTTGATGTTGTTGGCCATTATCAGCACGCCCGTAGCGGGCCGTTCCGACGCGGGGATGTTGGTCCAGGTCCGGTGCTGCTGGACCAGGCTGATTATGTCGGGTGGCGCTAACTGGTACGCCAGCTGGGGATCGATGACCACGAGCAGGAAGGCGATCACGGCCGGGCCGAAGAGGAGCGCGGCGGACGCGACGACGAAGGGCCAGCAGGCGCGATAGGTCCGGGGAAGGGTCCGCAGGTAGAAGCCGGCCACCCGGCGGCCGACGTCGCCGCTCCGGCGGTAGACGACCGAGTAGCCGAGGGCGACGAGCCGGTTCAGGTAGGCGGTCACCGGCTCGCCCGGCCAGTCGCGCCGGGCGCGGGCCAGGTCGGCGGTCGCTTGCCGGTAGAGCCCGGCGAGGGTCAGCACGTCGTCCGGCTGCAGGCCCCCCAGCCGGCCTCGCCGGCCGCGCTTGAGGAGGCCCTCGAGGCGGGCCCAGTCAGGGCTTCGGCGGGCGACGAATTCCTGTGCTGTCATCTTGGCGTCGGTTCGTAACGGTAAACTGCCGTCTCCGGTGGCGGTTGACCCATTTGCGGAGGCGCTCGGCGACGAGCTCGTCGTCGCCACGCCGGAGCAGGTGACCTTCGGCTACCAGCTCGCCGGCCCCGGGAGCCGATTTCTTGCCCAGCTCATCGACTTTCCGATCCAGGTGGCTGTGCTCTTCCTGGCCCTCTTCGCCGGGATCGCGCTGGGGGCGCTGGCCGGAAACAACGCCGGGATCGTCCTCGTTGCCTCGCTCGTCCTGGCGCTGATCGTGATCTGGGGTTACTACCCGGTGTCCGAAGCCATCTGGTCAGGCAAGACGATCGGCAAGTACGCTTTCGGGCTAAGGGTCGTGGGCGACCAGGGAGAGCCGATCCGCGTCAGCCAGGCGGTGATAAGGAACCTCGTCCGGCTCGTCGACTTCCTCCCGCTCTTCTACGGCATCGGCATCATCACACTGTTCTGGAACGGGCGCGGCAAGCGCCTCGGCGACCTCGTCGCGGGTACGGTCGTGGTTCGCGAGCGCGCACCCGTCCGCCTCACTGAGCTGACTGCGCCACGCCCAGGGCTTCCCGCCCCGGAACCGGCCCGTGCCGCACCAGGCGAGGCGGCCCTGCTCCGCCAGCTCGATCCCGAGCTGAAGCGCTTCGTGGTCGGTTACGCGGCCCGGCGCCCCTATCTCGATCCCTGGCGCCGCCAGGTCCTGGCGGCGCGGGCTGAACCGAGCCTGCGACGGGCGGTTCCCGACCTGGTGGCGACCCAGGGTCCCTCGGTGGCTCTCGACCACCTCGCCGACCTCGCTTCCCGCGAGCCCGCTTAGCGGAACGATCAGCGAAAATGCTCGGCATGTGCCGAAGCATCAAGACCCTGCGGCGGGAGGACGAGCCCGCCACCGAGGATGAGATCCGCGCCGCCGCCCTCCAATTCGTGCGCAAGGTGAGCGGCTATCGCCAGCCCTCCCGTCGCAACCAGGAGGCGTTCCAGTCGGCGGTGGAGGAGATCGCCGTCAGCTCGAAGAACCTGCTCCAGTCGCTGAACAGCTAGCGCCTACGCTTCTCTGGCGCGGCTCGTTTCGAAGCTGAGCATGTAGCCAAGCCCACGTCGGCTGATGATCCGGCAGGCGACGCGAGCCTCGGCCAGGCGCCGGCGGAGCCGGACCACGTAGGAGCGAACCTGCTCGGCAGCCAGCCGCGGGTCGTGCCACGCCTGCGCCGCCAGCGCGCTGGGCGTGAAATAGCGATCCGGCCGCTGGAGCAGGAAGATGAGCAGCTGCGACTCGCGCGCGGTCAGGGGGATGGCGCCATCGGACCCGTAGAGCATTCCGGTCGATTCGTCGATGTCCACCCCGGCAAGCTCTCGGTGACGGTGCTGCCAAAAGGTGAGCCGATCGCGGAGGCGGGTCAACTCCCATTCCGCGATCCGGTCGTCGACGTCGAGGCCCCGCTGGCCGGCGTCGCCCCCGACCTCCCGGTGGAGCCGCGCGAGAAGCTCCTCATTGAAGGTGACGAGCTGGCTGTAGATCGCTATCCAGCGCCGGGCGTCGGCAGCGTGCTGGGTCTCAGGGTTTTCGCCCTGGAGCAGCTGCTCCGTATTTCGTTCCTGCACTATCCTGCCCCCCTGCAACCGACCGGTCTGCGCTTTTTGTGTTCATTTTTGCAGAAGTACCACCTCTGTGGGCAAGTCCGTTCGCTCCGAAGCACTGTCGGAAGGGCCCGCTACGGGCAGGCTGACGTGGAAGCGGGAGCCCTTGCCGATCTCGCTCTCCAGCCAGAGCCGACCGCCGTGGAGCGCGACGTACTGCCGGGAGAGGGCCAGTCCGAGCCCGGTGCCACCGCCATCGCGGTTGGCGCCCGTCACCTGCTCGAACGCACCGAAGATCCTGTCCCGGTCTGCGGCTTCGATGCCGATCCCGGTGTCGACGACGGTCAGCAGCAGGAGACCGTCGGTGCGCTGGTGGTCGATGCTGACAGTTCCCCCGGGCGGCGTGAACTTGACCGCGTTGGAAAGCAGGTTGAGGAGCACCTGGTGGAGCTTGCGCCGGTCCGCCCGGATCGCTCCCGGCTGGCCTGCGCCTAACAGCAGCTGGATCTTGGCGTCAGTGGCCAGGGGCTGCATCACGGCAACGACCTCGGTGATCAGCTGGCCGACGTCGAGTCGCTCAAGCTCGAGCTCGGTCTTGCCCGACTCGACCTTTGCGAGGTCGAGGGTGTCGTCGATCAACGAGGCAAGGTGGATGCCACTGGTCCGGATGTTGGCGATGTAGCGAGCCTGCTTGGCCGTGACGGAGTCGAAGCCCGGAGAGACCAGGAGCTCGGCGAACCCGAGGATCGAGTTGAGCGGCGTGCGGAGCTCGTGGCTCATGTTGGAGAGGAAGTCGGTCTTGTGCCGGTTCACGATGTCGAGCTGGGCGGAGACCGCCTGGACCTCCTCGAAGAGGCTGGCGACCCGGATCGCTGCGGCGAGGGGGCCGGCGATCGCCTCGACGAGGCTGACGTCGACGACGTTGAAGGCCGGGCGACCGGTCGATCGCGTCGCGGCAATCGCGCCGACCGGCTTGCTGCCGCTGATCATCGGCACAACGACGAACTGACCGTAGCCCCGCTCTCTCGTCCAATCGCGGTCGCCTGCCGGCCAGCGTTCATCAGCAAAGTCGCCCACCAGGTTGGCGCCTGAGACGAGCGCAATGTCCAGAGCGGATCCAGGCGGCAGTGGAACGGGAGCATGGAGCTGCTGGTCTGGCGTCATGGTGATGACACAGGGTCCCGTCTCCCCGGTCAGCACGACCGCGACCTCGGCCGCGTCGGAAACCTCCAGCAGCCGCTCGAGGCCCATCCTGACGATCTCGTCGCGGTGCACCCGTCCGCTGACCTCGTGCATAGCGTGGAGCACTGCCGTCCGCTTCTCGGAGAATCGCTGCCAGGAGTGGAGAGCGCGGCTCAGGTCGCCGACCTCGCCCTTGCTGCCGGAAGGAGGTATTTCGGTCTGGGTGCCGGCGGCCAGCTCGCGCGCGGCCCGGATCAGCCGGCCCATCGGCCGCAGCGTCGTGCGCTGGATGAGCATGCTTCCCATGGCGACGGTGATGAGGGCCACGGCCGCGATCCCAAACAGTGCCACGACCTCATTGTTGACCGCCCGCGCTTCGGCGACGAGCGCGTCCGAGACGACCGACTCCAGGTAGGCGGTCGACGACACCTCGGCCAGCGTGTAGGACTCGAAGAGGGCGTCCCCGAGTGTCGTCGGGGGGGCGTGGCCCGCAGGTGCCGCCAGCGCGCGAAGCGCGTATGCCTGCCAGGCGTCGGCCTCCGCGAACATCTGGTTGAGCCGGAGGCGCCCGCCCGCGTCGGTTTTGACCCGCCGAAGGTCGGCACTCGCGGCCGCGGCCTGGTTCAGACCGTCGCTGTAGTTGATCAAGTTCTTCGTGTCGCCGGTGTCGATGTACTCCGTGAGGCCGCTCTCAGCCTCGGTCATCCCGGCGAAGTAGTCCGCCTCGACGACCTGGGCGTGTCGCGCAGCGTCGGCACTGGCCACCGCGACGTGCTGGTCGTTCTGGATGACGAGAAGGGCGAGCACGCCCACGCTGACCAGTAACAGCTGTCCTCCGAAGAGGAGCACCGCGATCCATTTCAAGGTCACCGGAATTGAACTTGAGGCCGCTTGCCGTCGCGACGGCGTTGGCAGCACCTCCGTGCGCCATCAATTGGAGTACGAAAGTTTGGAGCCGGCGAAGGGAATCGAACCCCCAACCAGCTGTTTACAAAACAGCTGCTCTGCCATTGAGCTACGCCGGCCCGGCGTAGGCCAAGGGTAGCAAGGCTTTTTCGCAAGCCCTCCCAGCGCTAGCCTGAATTCGGAAACCGGCCTTGGAGGGCCGGTTTTCGGCTTCTCCGGGCCCGAGTAAGGAAGGGTCAGGACAGCCGTAGGGAGATGTCAGAAGTGTTGGGAAAAACCCCGAAACAGCTGCCCTTTTCGAAAACAGCTGCTCCTCCGCCAGGGCTCCGGAGAGGACCCGCGGGAGCTATCGGCAGGCCCCGCGTGCTGCCGCCTGAGCGGCTACTCGTTGACCACAATCTGGATCTGGGTGACGCTGGGAAGCAGGCGTTTGAGGCTCCCGACGAGGCGCCCAACCGCCAGGTCCGGCTGGAATCTCTGGTCCGGGAGTGGCTGCTCGACCTCCAGGGCCTCGGCCGGAGCCGGACCACGATCGACTGCTGCTCGCGGAGGTCGTACATGATGCCTTCGCTGATCGAGGTGGAGAGATAGGACTGCGCCATCCCGATCAATCCGCCGAGGATGGCCGCCGCGACTCCAGCGCCGACGATCAAGGCCAGCGGCTGAAGGCCGCCGCGAGGGTGGGCCAGGTAGTCGATCAGGCCCTTGGTCACGAGCGCGGGTACCAGCCCGAGGCCCGCTCCAGCGGCGATGCAGGCCAGGACGACGATCGCCTGCCGCCAGTAGGGAACGAAGTAGCAGAAGACGCGACCGAGCAGCCGGCGGCTGATTTTGGGCTGCTCCTCTCCCCAATCGGTCGCCATGCTTGGCCCAACGCAGTACTTATCGGGCACGTTGGAAATCTACCTCAGCCAGCATCGTTTGACCGTCTCCAATTCAGCCTCCAGGTCTCCAGGTCCTCTACAAGGACGAACCCTGTCCGATCACGTCCTTTTGAAGGAGCAGGCCGACCAGCCAGCGGCAGGTTGTGGTCGGCTGAGCCCTCGCCCTGGGCGGTGCTGTCCTGCCCGGCCTTCCCTGAGTCAGCTGCGATCCGGTCGAGCGGCGGCAGTCCACGCCTGCGCAGCGACCTGTACCGGGTCCCACGGGGCGCAGAAAGGGGA
>JALZAP010000342.1 GCA_030948245.1 Candidatus Dormiibacterota bacterium
GATCAGGCCCGCCACCTCGCCCGCCATCAGGTTCATCTCGGCCGGGTCGTCCCGGCGACGGGCATCGCGCAGCTTCTCGCCCAGCTCCATGCCCAGCCGGCGGACCTCGTCCTCCCGGCCGAGCCAGCGGTCGAGGAAGGCGTTGCGGATGGCGCGAAGCGCGATCGGCTCGGGCCAGGCCTGCTCGTTGGCATAGTCGGGGATCGAGGTCCGGACCGTGTCGTGGCCGGCCGCGTCGAGGATCGCGCGCTTCCAGCCGTCCGGGATCGGCGCTTCCTTGGTCGCCAGGAACCGGGTGCCCATCAGGACGCCCTCGGCGCCCAGCGCCAGCGCCGCGGCCAGCCCTCGGCCGTCGCCGATCCCGCCCGCGGCGACGACCGGGATGTCGACCGCGTCCACCACCTGCGGCACGAGCGTGAAGGTCGACTGGAGACCGATGTGGCCGCCTCCCTCCTGGCCCTGGGCGACGACCAGGTCGACACCCGCCATGGCGGCGGCCACCGCCTCCGGCACCGTGCTGACCATGTGGACGTGGAGCGCGCCCGCGTCGTGAGCGAGCTCGACGTAGGGCGCCGGATCGCCGTGCGCGGTCGAGAAAACCGCCGGCTGCCGGGCGAGGACGGCCTCGACCTTGTCGGACGAGCTCCAGAGAAGGAGGTTGACGCCGAAGGGCATCGGGGTGAGGTCCCGGATCATCGCCACCTCTGCCTCGATGGCCTCCGGGCTGAGCCCTGAGGCGGCAAGCATCCCCAGCCCGCCGCCGTGGGAGACGGCCGCCACGATCTTGGCGTCGGTGCCGCCGCCCATCGGGGCGAGGAGGACCGGGTGGCGGATCCCGAGCAGGTCGGTGACTCGCGTCCGCACCTTTACGCTTCCACGAGCGCGAGCGGCCGGACGGGTGAGCCTGTCGCGCCGACCAGCTTGAGCGGCGAGCAGACGAAGAGGAACTCGCGGACACCCGCCGCCGCGAGCTCCTCGAGGTCGAGCACCTCGATGATGTGGATCCCGTTATCGACCAGCAGGGCCACGTGGACGGGCAGCCGGCCGTGGCCGGAGCCCGGGGCCAGCCACTCGTAGGCGATCGTGTCCGATCCGGTGACGTGGATGCCCCGCTCGGCCAGCCAGAGGGCGGCGCTGAGGTCGGGTCCGGGCACGCCGGTCGGCCAACCGACGTAGGCCGGCTCGTCGAGGTAGCGGTCGACAGGCCAGCCGGTCCGGAAGAGGACGGCGTCGCCCCTGCCGATCTCCAGCCCGTGATGCCCGCAGGTCTTGACCACGTCGGCGGCGGTGATCGGCCGTCCCGGCTCGAGCGCCGGGCTTCCCTCGGCCCCGGCAACGTCGAGGAGGACGCCGCGGGTGACGATCGGGGCGATGCTGTCAGCGCCGAGGACCTTGAAGCGCCCGCCCTGAGACGCCTCCACCGCATCACCGCCGCCATGGAGCCGGCCGGCCTTCGAGAAGTGGGCGAGAGCGTCGATATGGGTGCCGGTGTGGCCGCTCGTCGAGATCAGCTCGTTCGCGCTCGAGGAGCCGTCCTCGCGCAGCACATCGCCGTGCCGGCGGACGAGGGCCATCCGGAAGTTGGGATGGCCGGGGGCGACGGGCGTGCCCACCTCGAGGGGCCTGCCCAGGTCGAAGACTCGGTAGCTCCGCGCGGTCAACCTCCCAGCGCCCGCTCGAGCTGTTCGACGTGCAGCTCGAGGTGGCCGATGAGGGCCTCGCGGGCCATGTCGTCCGCCCTCGTCACCGAGCGCCCGCCGTCGACGACGCATTCCCGGCGCATCGCGGCCGCATCCGCGGAGCGGAGGTACTCGATGGTGCGCCGGTGATCGGCGACGGCCATCTCGACCAGCGTTGCGGGTGGTTCCAGGGCCAGCTGCTCGCCGAGGACGTCGCGGAGGTGAACGTTTCCGAGCAGGTCCAGTTCGGTCAGCTGGCCGCTCCCGATCTTGTAGGTGAGCATGCCGTAGAACTTGCTGAGGACGGCGATGTGAGCGAGGACCTCGGTCGGGTTCCATGCCTCGGACGCCGAAACTGGATCGGAAGTGGCCCGCAGGCCGACCTCGGCAAGCCTCGCCGAGGCGCGCTCCAGGCGGTCGGCGAGCACCAATCGCTCATGATCGATCAGCTCATCTCGGTAGTGGTCCAGGTCGGCTGCAGTGAAACCGGGACTCTCGATCTTCATCGCCGTCTCCTTGCCTGAGCCCTGTCCATCGC
>JALZAP010000062.1 GCA_030948245.1 Candidatus Dormiibacterota bacterium
GCCCTGGGGTTCGTATTCCATCGTCAGCATGACCCGACAGTGGCCGTCGTCGATCGTCTCGAAGAGGACCGTGCCGGCGGTCGGCGTACCGGTGGTGCTGCGCCAGGCGATCTTGCGGTCGGGGAGCTGCTCGACGATCTCAGCATCCCAGCTCTCTTCCTTGCCGCCGATCTCGGCACGCCACTGCAAATGCTTGTCGTCCAGCTGGCGAACCTCCTTCACACCCTCCATGAACTGGGGGAAGGTCTCGAACTGGGTCCAGCAGTTGTAGGCCGTGCGCACCGGCGCGGCGACGTTGATCTCCTTGGTGATGTTGGTCATTAAGGACCTCCCAATTTGATAGTCAGAGGCTCATTTGTCATGAGCATATGGCTATAGACTAGCAGTCCTCGTTCGACCCCGGCCGGTTTATCCTTCGCGCCGAAATGGGACGTGGGCTCGACGGCAAGGTAGCCATCGTCACCGGCGCCGGCTCCCGCGGCGAGGGGATCGGCAACGGCCGCGCCGCGGCCATCCTGCTCGCCCGCGAGGGCGCGCGCGTGGGCGTCCTCGACACGGTCCCGGAGTGGGCCGCGGAAACGCTCCGGATGATCGACGCGGAGGGGGGCACGGCACTGACGATCACCGGCGACGTGACCGACTCAGCCGATTGCGCGGCGGCGGTGGCGAGCGTCGTCGGCGCCTGGGGACGGCTCGACGTGCTCGTCAACAATGTCGGCATCGGCGGGCCCCCCGGCACCGCCGTCGAGGTCGACCCGGCCGAGTGGGACACGGCGATGCGGGTCAACGTCGCCTCGATGATGCTGATGGCGAAGCACGCCATCCCCGAGATGCTCAAGCAGGGCGGCGGCGCGATCGTCAACCTGGCCTCGGTGGCCGGCCTCCAGGGCGGCCATCCGTCCCTCCTCTACCCCACCACCAAAGCGGCTGTGATCGGCCTGACGCGCGCGATGGCGGCCCACCACGGGCCGGCGGGGATCCGGGTCAACGCAATCGCGCCGGGGATGGTCTACACGCCGATGGTCTACTCGCGGGGCATGCCGCCAGAGATGCGCGAAGCGCGCCGCCGGCGGTCGCTGCTGCAGACCGAGGGCACTGGCTGGGACGTCGGCGCCGCCGTCGTCTACCTGGCCTCCCAGGACGCTCGCTGGATCACCGGAATCGTGCTCCCCGTCGACGCCGGCGCGACCGCCGGCTCAGTCAGTTCGCCGGTCCCACCTTTGAGTTGAGGGGGGGGACGTTCCGCCCTGCCGCGGTGCCCGGCGGGGCCTGCGCGCGGCCTACCCCTCTGAATGGTTCAGGCAGACAAGGGACGGGACAAACGACGAGGCGGCGCTCCCGGGGTAGTGGGAACGCCGCCTCACGAACGGAGGAGGTAGGAGGCGTGCTACTTGAGAACGGTCGCGCCGCTGACGGTGATCGTCTTCAGCTGGTCGAGGGCGTAGGTCTGGACCTGGGCCGGCAACGGTGCGTAGTCGAGCGGCGTGCCGAAGGATTGGCCGTCGCTAACGACCCACTTGAAGAGGTAGACGAGGGCTCGGCCCTTGGCGCTGTCGGCGATCGACTTCTTGATGAAGACCCAGCTGAAGGAGGCGACCGGGTAGGCGGCGTCACCGTCCATGTTGGTTATCGAGAAGTTGGTCGGGCTGACATTTGTGTTCTTTGCAGCGGCAGCCGTGGCCCCGGCGATGCTCGCCTGGAGGTACTTGCCGGCCTGGTTCTTGAGGTAGGCCTGCTGCATGTGCGTCTGAACGACGTAGGCGAGCTCGACATAGCCGATCGCGTTCTCGGTCGACTTCACGGCCTGTGCGACCGCGGTGTTGCCCGAGGCCCCGATGCCGGCGGGCCAGTTGACCGACTTACCCACGCCGGGACCGGCCTTCCAGTCGGGTGAGATCTTGGAGAGGTAGTCGGTGAACTGGTAGGAGGTGCCGCTGCCGTCCGAGCGGTGGACGACCGTGATCGGCTTGGCGGGGAGGGTGACGCCGGAGTTCTGGGAGGCGATCGCAGCGTCGTCCCAGGTCTTGATCTTGCCCAGGTAGATGTTGGCGAGGGTCGGGCCGTCGAGCTGCAGCCTGCTGACGCTGGGCAGGTTGTAGGCGATCGAGACCACGCCGAGGATGGTCGGTACCTCGACCAGCGACGAAGCTCCGCCCGCGGCGGTGAGCTCGGCGTCGGTCATCGGCACATCCGAGGCGCCGAAGTCGACGGTGCCGGCGGTGAACTGCTTGATACCGCCGCCCGAGCCGATCGCCTGGTAGTTGACCGAGACGTTGGGGTACTTCTGGTTGTACTGGTAGAAGGCCTGGGTGTAGAACGGCTCCGGGAACGTGGCGCCGGCGCCGTTGAGGCTGCCCGATCCGACGTCCCCCGCGCCCGGAGTGGTGGCGCTGGGCGTCGCGGAGCCGCCGCAGGCGACCAGGATGAGCGCGAGCGCCGTCACTATCGGCGCGCGCAGCCGGTTCCGTAAAGTCATTTCGGTTCTCACTCCCTCGTGTTGCGTTGCAGGTGAGTAGGCCGGGATTGATCGCGGACCTACGCAAGCAACCTACGGAGGAGCGGGTTAAGGCCGGGTTATGGAAGGCTTAAATCTCCGCCGCCGGGGCGTTTGAAAGGACGGCCATATACTCCCCGCCGTGAGCTGGAACCCCTTCGCGCCCGGCCGCCGTCGAGAGGTCGCAACACCGCCCTCGGCGTCCCAGCGGACCACCTACGAGCTGCTCGAGGAAGTGCCTTTGTTGGCGCTCGTCCTCGACGACCGGATGGTCGTCCAGCGCGCCAACCGGGCCGCCCGCGACTTCTTCGAGATCGCACCCGAATCCATCCCCGACAGCCTTATCATCCTGACTCGCGAGCTCCGCCTCGAAGCTGCGATCCGCCACGGCGGCGACCTCCACGCGGAGATCCGCCTGGTCCACCGTCCGGCCACCCTGCAGGTCACCGTGGTGCCCGGCCTGGGGCGGGGCGAGGTGGTCGCCTTCCTCACCGACCTGACCGAGCTCCGCCGCCTACAGACCGTCCGGCAGGAGTTCGTCGCCAACCTCTCGCACGAGCTGCGGACGCCGATAACCTCGCTCCGTCTGGCCGCCGAGAGCCTCGGCGGCGAGCTGACCGAGCCGGCGCGCAAGCGCTTCGCGGCGCGGGCGCTGAAGGAGGCCGACCATCTCGCCGCGATCGTGGACAACCTCCGCCAGCTGGCCGAGATCGAGGCTGGCAAACGGGCGCTCCGGCGCACCCGGTTCGACCTCGCCGAGCTGGTAACCGAGGTCGGCCGGCGGATCGGCGTCGACCGCACGGTCAAGGTCGAGGTCGAGGAGGGCCTCGTCCTCCACGCCGACCGCGAGAAGGTCGCCCAGGCGCTCGCCAACCTGCTCGACAACGCCGCCAAATTCTCGCCGCCAGCGATGCCGATCGAGATCCGCGCCGCGCTCATCGAGCGGGAGTACGTGGTGAGCGTGCGAGACCATGGCGCGGGGATCTCGCCTGAGCACTGGGACCGGATCTTCGAGCGCTTCTACAAGGTCGACCCCGCGCGCTCTCGCGACATGCCCGGCAGCGGGCTGGGGCTCGCGATCACCAAGCACCTCGTCCTGCTCATGGGAGGCCGGGTCTGGACCGAGGCGGCACCCGACGGCGGGCAGGTCTTCGCGCTCGCCCTGCCGGCGGAGCCATAACATCGCCATAACCCACCCTTAACCTGAATCCACCTAGCCTTCGTCATGGTGGCTGAGGTGGAACCGGGACCGCGCGAAGGGGCGGCGCTCCCGAAGCCCGAGCTTCGGGCACTGCCGGGTGCATCGCCGACCAAGGTCAAGATCGAGAACGCCGGCTTCTTCTACGGCAAGTTCCGCGCCCTCCGCGACGTGAACCTGGAAGTCCCCGAGCGGCGCGTCACGGCCCTGATCGGCCCCTCCGGCTGCGGCAAGTCGACGCTGCTCCGAATGCTCAACCGGATGTACGACATGGTCCCCGGCAGCCACGCCGAGGGAGCCGTGATGATCGACGGTGAGAACGTCCTCACCACCAACCGCCTGCTCGAGCTCCGGCAGCGGGTCGGCATGGTCTTCCAGCGCCCCAGCCCTTTCCCGATGTCGATCCGCGAAAACGTCGCCTTCGCTCCCCAGCTTCTCGGTTGGCCGCGGAAACGGATCGAGGGCGCCGTCCGTGACAGCCTCGAGGGCGCCGCCCTCTGGGACGAGGTCAAGGACCGCCTCCACGAGGCCGCAACCGGCCTCTCCGGCGGCCAGCAGCAGCGGCTTTCGATCGCTCGCTGCCTGGCCGTCGAGCCGGACGTGATCCTGATGGACGAGCCCTGCTCGGCCCTCGACCCGATCGCCACCCTCAAGATCGAGGACTTGATCCACCGCCTCGCCAGGAGCTACACGATCATCATCGTCACCCACAACATGCAGCAGGCGGCCCGGGTGGCGGACTACACCGCCTTCATGCTGATGAACTCGGATGACCGCTGCGGCGAGCTGGTCGAGTTCGGCCCCACCGTCGAGCTCTTCAACCGGCCGGTGGACCGGCGGACAGAGGACTACATCACCGGCCGGTTCGGCTAGTTGGCCCGAGAGCAATTCGACCAGGAGCTGAAGGAGCTGCGCGAGAGCCTGCTCCGGATGGCGGGACTGCTCGAATCGCAGATCGGGGACGCCGTCGACGCCCTCCGCCGGCGCGACCGCTCGCTCGCCGAGAAGGTCCGCCGCGAGGACCAGGCGATGAACGAGAGCTTCCGCCAGATCCGCGAGCAGGCGATGGTAGTCATCTCGACCCAGGCGCCGGTCGCCCGCGACCTCCGCAACCTGATGGGCGTCCTTTACATCGCCTCCGAGCTGGAGCGGATGGGCGACTACGCGGTCCGCATCGCGCGGATGACGAGCACCCTGTGTGGGCTGCCCGACCGGCAGCTCCGTGCCGAGTTCGGCCTGATGGGCGAGCTGGCGATCGAGCAGGTGCACGACATCCTCGACGCGCTCATCGAGCAGGACGAACCGCGGGCACGGGACATCGCGGCGCGGGACGACGAGATCGACCGCCTCTATCACCGCGTCTTCGACGACATCATCGAGGAGGTGGCCCAGGGAACCGACAGCGAGGGCGCACTTCGCGCCGTCACCCTGATGCTGGTCGCGCACAACCTGGAGCGGATCGGCGACCGGGTGACCAACGTCGCCGAGGACATCGTGTTCCTCGAGACCGGCCAGGTGGTGGAGCTCGGATGAGCGCCGCCGGCGTTCCCCTCGCTGCCGGCTTCGCCCGGATCCTCATCGTCGAGGATGACGAAGGGATCCGCGACATGCTCAAGTACCACCTCGCCTCGGCCGGCTTCATGGTGCTCGAGGCCGCCGACGGTACCACCGGCCTGCGGGCGGCCCGGACCGGCAAGCCGGACCTGATCCTGCTCGACCTCATGCTGCCCGGTATGGGCGGCCTCGAACTCTGCCGGGCGCTCCGCAAGACGAGCCGGGTGCCGATCCTGATGATCAGCGCCCGGGACGCCGAGGTGGACAAGATCGTCGGCCTCGAGCTTGGTGCCGACGACTACATAACCAAGCCCTTCTCGGTCCGCGAGGTCGTCGCCCGAGTCAACGCGGTCCTCCGCCGGAGCCGGAGCGAGGGCGAGCGGACGGTGCCCGAACGGGACGCCTTCGGCAACTTCAGCATCGACCGCGCCGCTCGGCGGGTGATGCTCGACGGCCAGGAGGTGCGACTGACCACGCGCGAGTTCGACCTCCTCTCCCACCTTCTCGCCAGCTCCGGCCGCGTCCAATCCCGCGAGCGCCTCCTCCAGCAGGTGTGGGGCGAGAACTTCAGCGGCGAGAGCAAAACCGTCGACGTCCACGTCCGCTGGCTGCGCGAGAAGTTCGCCGCCGTCGCGCCCTTCGCGATCGTCACCGTCCGGGGTGCGGGTTACCGGCTCGACCGGCCGTCCGAGCCCGCCGAAAACAAGGACTGAGACTTTCGTGACGCGAGCGGATCGCTTCCGGATGGTCACCGGCGGGGCCGGCCTCCTCGCGCCGCTCGCCCTGGTCCTGATCCTGGTGGTGCTGCTGCAGCAGGCCTGGCCGGCGATCATCCGCTTCGGTCCCGGCTTCCTCACCAACCAGATCTGGGACCAGGTGCGCCTCCAGTTCGGCGCCCTTCCCTACATCTACGGCACCGTCGTCACCGCCGCGCTCGCTCTTCTCATCGCGGTGCCGGTCGGCGTCGGGGTGGCCCTCTTCCTCGCCGAACCGGGGCAGGCGGGCGTCCGCGGTGTGATCGGCACTGCGGTCGAGCTGCTGGCGGCGATCCCGAGCGTCGTCTACGGTCTCTGGGCCCTGTTCGTGATGGGCCCCTGGGTGTTCAAGGCGTTCGAGGTCCCGATCAGCCATCGCCTGACATGGATACCGCTGTTCGGCGGAACGCCCCGACCGACCAGCCTCTTCACCGCCGCTCTGATCCTGGCCGTGATGGTCCTCCCCACCCTGGCCTCGGTCTCCCGGGACGTCATCCGATCGGTGCCGGGCGGCCTCCGGGAGGCCTCGGTCGCGCTCGGCGCCACCTGGTGGGAGCTGACCTGGCGGGTGATCCTGCCAGCTGCCCGGGCAGGCATCTTCGGCGCCTCCATCCTGGCCCTCGGCCGCGCCCTCGGCGAGACGATCGCGGTCACCATGATCATCGGCAACCGCAACCAGATCTCGGTCCACCTCTTCGAGCCCGCCTACACGCTCGCCGCCGTCATCGCCAACGAATTCACCGAGGCGACGGCGCCGATGCACACTGCCGCGCTGATCGAGCTGGGCGCCGTCCTGATCGCGGTCACCTTGACAGTGAACCTGCTGGCGCTCGGCCTGCTCCGCATCACCAGCCGGGACCAGAAGGCGTGAACCGGCGCCGGCTCGCGATCAACGCGATTGCGAGGGCGGTCGTCTACGGGACCGCGCTGCTCGCGCTCATCCCGCTCGGCCTGGTGCTCTACTACACGATCGCGAGGGGTCTTCCCGCGGTCGAGCACCTCACCTTCTTCACCTGCTGCAACCTCGCCCACCCGCCCGGCCTCCCCGGCGGCGGCGTAGCCAACGGCATCGCCGGCACGGTGATCATGGTCGTCCTCGCCTCGATCCTGGCGATCCCCGTCGGCGTCGTTGCCGGCGTGCACCTGGCCGAGTACGGTCACGGCCGCCTTGCAGGCTGGATCCGGCTCGCCTCCGACGTGCTGGTCGGCACCCCGTCGATCGCGATCGGCCTCTTCGGCTACGCGCTCTTCGTGGCACCCTTCCACCACTACTCGGCGATCGCCGCCTCCCTTGCCCTGGCGGTGCTGATGCTGCCCGTGGTGATGCGGACCACCGAGGCGGCGGTCGCCCTGATCCCGGGCGGGCTGCGCGAAGCGGGCCTCGCGCTCGGGCTCCCGCGCTGGCGGGTTTCCCTCCAGCTGGTGCTCCCGGCCGCGGCGCCCGGTGTTATCACCGGAGCGCTGCTGGCGATCGCCCGCGCCTCCGGGGAGACGGCGCCCCTCCTCTTCACCACACTCGGCAACAACTTCTTCACGCTCGACCCGACCCACCAGATGTCGTCACTGCCGCTGATCGTGTTCCACGACGCGCTGACGCCCTACAACGATCTGAACGAGACGGCATGGGGAGCGGCGCTCGTCCTGGTGGTCCTGGTCCTCCTCATCAACCTCGGCAGCCGCTTCGTCCTGCGGCGGCAGGTGGCACTGGCGGGAAAGCTCTGATGTAGGGGGACGTTTCCCCCTATCGGCTGTGCTCGGCAAAGCCGGCGCGCGGCCTGCCCCTTAACCGGCTCGACCCCGGCTTCGGCCACGACGCGGTCCGCCGCGATTTCGTAAGCTCGGTGCAGTGCAGTCTTCCTCGGCGGTTGCGACCGGCGGGATGGTCGCGACCAGCCACCCGCTTGCGACTGAAGCGGCCCTGGAGGTCCTCGGCGCGGGCGGCAACGCCGTCGATGCGGCACTCGCCGCGGCGGCGGTCACCTGGGTTGTCCTGCCGATGATGTGCGGCCCCGGAGGCGACGCCTTCGCCCTCGTCTTCGATCCGCGCGACGGCGAGGTGCTCGGCGTCGGATCGGGAGGCATGGCCCCGGCCGCGGCGACCCCGCGCTACTTCGAGGAGCGGGGCCACCGCCTGATCCCCCTCTACGGCCCGCTTTCGGTCGGCGTCCCCGGCGCCGTGGGCGTGGTCGAGGAACTGGCCGAGCGCTATGGCAGGCTGGCCTTCAGCGAGCACTTCGCAGCGGCGCTGCGCCACGCCGAGCGCGGCTTCCCGGTGTCAGCTGTGGTCGCGGCGCACTTCGCGTCCCACGCCGAGCGCCTGGCCGCTGACCCGGAGTCGAGCCGGATCTACGGCGCCGTCAAGGAGGGTGGCCTG
>JALZAP010000063.1 GCA_030948245.1 Candidatus Dormiibacterota bacterium
CGCCAACAACGTGCCCTTCGCGGCCGCGATGGCGACGATCCCGATCGCGACGATGGCCCTCTATCTGCTTGCCGCGCGGAGGCTGGGTGCCTTCGAGGCGCTCTGAAGTGGACGGCCCTCGAATGCGGTTCGCGCTCCAGGCCTGGACGGTGCTCGTGCTGGCCTTCCTCTTCTTCCCGCTCGTCCTGATCTTCGTCTACGCCTTCAACAGCTCCAACATCGAGAGCTGGCCGCTGCCTGGCCTGACTTTGCGCTGGCTCAGCGTCACCTGGAACGACGACCAGGTGCGCACGTCACTGTTGCTCTCGCTCCAGGCCGGCCTGACCGCGACCGGCATCGCGCTGGTGCTCGGTTCCTGCGCGGCCTTCGCGATCCACCGCACCTCTTTCTTCGGGCGTGACGCGGTGAACCTGCTCTTCATCCTGCCTCTGGCGCTGCCGGGGATCATCACCGCGGTCGCACTGAACGCCTTCTTCAACTTCAACGGGATCCCGCTCTCGGTCTGGACCATCGTCATCGGCCACACGACCTTCTGCCTGGTCGTCGTCTACAACAATGTCGTCGCCCGCCTCCGTCGAACCCAGGGCTCGCTGATGGAGGCGGCGATGGACCTCGGCGCCAACGGCTGGCAGGTCTTTCGCGACATCACCCTGCCGCTCATCTCGACCGCGGTCGTCGCGGGGGCGATGCTCGCCTTCGCACTCTCCTTCGACGAGGTGATCGTGACCACTTTCACGGCGGGCGCCCAGAACACGCTGCCGCTCTGGATCTTCGGCGCGATCCGCTTTGGCCAGCGCCTGCCGGAGGTCAACGTGGTGGTCAGCTTCGTGATCCTGGTGACCATTGTCCCGGTCCTCATCGCTGCCCGGCTCACCGGCGGCAGCGGCGCGGCTCGGGTGAAGGGCCCGCGCTGAACCGCGAACGGTCTACCGTTTCGGTATGGCCATAACATCCGTCAATCCCGCCACCGAGCAGGAGGTGGCCCGCTTCGACGAGCATCCCCCCGACCACGTCGACGCGGTGCTCCAGCGCGCGTCTGACGCGCAGCGCGACTGGCGCCGGCTCAGCTTCGAGTCGCGCGGATCTCACCTGGCACAGGTCGCGCGGCTCCTCCGAGAGGAGAAGACCCGCCTCGCGGCACTCGCCACCGAGGAGATGGGCAAGCCTCTGGTGGAGGCCGCGGCCGAAGTCGAGAAGTGCGCCTGGAGCCTCGACTGGTACACCGAGAACAGTGCCCAGCTGCTGGCGCCGAAGGAGATGTCCTCGAACGCGACCCAGAGCTACGTCCAGTACCAGCCGCTCGGCGTCCTCCTCGCCGTGATGCCCTGGAACTTTCCGTACTGGCAGTTCTTCCGCGCCGCGGCGCCGGCCCTGATGGCCGGCAACACGATCGTCCTCAAGCACGCCTCCAACGTGCCCCGCTGCGCGCTCGCGATCGAGGACCTCTTCGTGCGCGCGGGCGTCCCTACCGGTGTCGCCGCCGCGCTGCTGGTCGGGCCGGCGGCGGTCGCCGGGCTGATCGCCGACCCGAGGGTGGCCGCCGTCACCCTGACCGGCTCCGACGCCGCCGGCTCGAAGGTTGCCGAAGCGGCCGGGAAGGCGCTCAAGAAGTGCGTCCTCGAGCTCGGTGGCTCCGACCCCTTCATCGTCCTCGACGACGCCGACCTGCAGCAGGCGGCCACCGTCGCCTGCCGGGCGCGGAACCAGAACAATGGCCAGAGCTGCATCGCCGCCAAGCGGTTCATCGTCGACCGCAAGGTCGCCGACGAGTTCGAGGAGCTGTTCGTCGCCGCGGTCAAGGCGCTCAAGGTCGGCGACCCGACCGACCCCGCCACCAACGTCGGCCCACTCGCCCGCGCCGACCTCGTCGACGACCTCGCCGACCAGGTCGGGCGCACCCTGGCGATGGGCGGCCGCATCCTCACCGGAGGCAAGCGCCAGGCGGGCACCGGTTACTACTTCGAGCCGACCGTGGTGGGTGACGTAACCCGCGACATGCCCGTCTTCCGGGAGGAGACCTTCGGGCCTGTCGCCGCGCTGATCCGGGTGGACGGCGAGGAGGAGGCTGTCGCGGTCGCCAACGACTGCGACTACGGACTCGGCGCCGCCGTCTGGACCGGCGACCCGGAACGCGGCAAGGCCCTCGCCGGCCAGATCGAGGCGGGCATGGTATTCGTCAACGGCCTGGTCGCCTCGGACGCCCGGATTCCCTTCGGCGGGATCAAGCGGAGCGGCTACGGCCGCGAGCTCTCCGAGTTCGGGATCAAGGAGTTCATGAACATCCAGACGGTCTGGGTCGGCCCGGCGCGGTAGGGGGGCCGGGCCGAAACCCGCGGTCGTCAGAAAGGATTCGCGGCTAGGGCTTGATGTTCTGGTTGGCGCGGAAGAGGTTGTCGGGGTCGTACTTCCGCTTGACCGCGACCAGCCGCTCGTAATTGCTGCCGTAGTTGGCTTCGACGCGGTTGTCGTCGTCCTGGGACATGAAGTTGATGTACCCGCCCGCCTCGGAGAGGGGAGCGGTGGCGTCGGAGTAGTCGCGCACCCACTGGATGTTCGCCTTGTTCTGGGATGGATCCGGCCACATGCCGGCGATGACGGTGGCGAAGTTGGCGTCACGGTGGCCGAACGCGGTGGTGTCGGCGGGAACCCGGTGACAGGCGCCGTCGATCGGGTAGATGTGCACCGTCGAGTTGACCGCCGGCAGCTTGGGGCCGTGCTCGATGTGTGCGTCGATCGCCGCGTCCTTCAGGTCGCGGACGAAGTTAGCCTTCCAGTAGTGCTGGAGGCCGGCCGGAACCAGGCCGTCGAACGCCGCGTTGAGGGCCGGGTAGGGCATCGGGCCGACCATCTCGGCCAGAACCGGCGCCACGTCGTGGAAGGGCTTGAGGGCTTTCTCACCCTCCTCGATCGGCCCCGCCCAGCAGGCGACGATGGCGATGAACGGCTCGCCGTGCCGCTTCTCGGGTATGAAGGGAAGCGGGGGAGCGATCTGGAACGCGGGAAAGGCGCCCAGCTCCTCCGGCGCGGTGGCGATGAACTCGCGGAAGAAGCGGAGAATGTGCGGCGCCTCCTTCAGCTCGTAGAACATCGGCCCGCCGTAGATGTTCGCGAGCGGGTGGAGACGGAACTCGAGCGCAGTGAGGACGCCGAAATTGCCCCCGCCTCCACGGAGCGCCCAGAAGAGGTCCGCGTTCTCCTCTTCGCTTGCAGTCAGAAACCGGCCGTCGGCTGTGACGACGTCAGCGGAGATGAGGTTGTCGCAGGAGAGCCCGAAGCCGCGGGCCGTGTAACCGATGCCTCCACCGAGCGTCAGTCCTGAGACGCCGGTCGTGGAGATGATGCCGCCGGTCGTCGCCAGACCGAATGCGTTGGTGGCGGCGTTGAAATCGCCCCAGGTCGCCCCACCCTCGGCGCGCGCGGTGCGCTTCTTGGGGTCGACGCGAACCCCGCGCATCCGGATGAGGTCGACGACGACGGCGTCGTCCCAGGTCCCGAAGCCGGGAACGCTGTGGCCTCCGGCGCGGATCGCGAGTGGCAGCCCGCCCTCGGCGGCGAAGCGGACGGCCGCCATCACGTCACCGGCGTTGACAGCGCGCACGATGACGGTCGGGCGGCGGTCGATCATCGCGTTGTAAACCCTGCGAGCTTCCTCGTATCCGCTGTCGTCGCGGTCGATGACCTCGCCTCGCACCTGCTCGCGAAGCGATCCTATGGTCTGAGCAATCATGCCCCTACACCTCCCCTTGTCCCGGCACGGGTGCGGGTTCGCACGGCGGACGCGCCGGTTCGGCGAAAAGCCTAGTCCGGGTGAGAGGATTGTGGACGCACAATCTTGCCCGGTCAGTCCCGGACGAGCTTGAGGAGCAGTGCCTGGAGCGTCGCCTGCTCCCTGGCGTCGAGGCCGGCGAGCATATCCCGCTCGAGGTCGCGACCCCGGCGTGGGGCCGGCGCTCGACGAGCTTCTTCAGCTCCAGGTGGTCGATCACCGAGACCAGGTTGCGCGGGTCGACGGCGATCATTCCGGTCAGCTCGTGCTGGGATAGGGCTCCCCGCTCGCCGAGGACCATCAGGGCGCTGTAGTGGGAGAGGCGGAGGCCCCACTGAGCAAGCCATTCGACCCAGCGACGCCGCGACTCGCATTGGGGGTTGGTTTTTGAAGGGAGGCGTTTGGTGCGATGACGGCTGCGGTTCCGTTTCACGAGTGGACGATTCACGACTGGATCGACTGGGTGCAGGCCTACCTGGACGAGCAGTGGCTGGAGGTCTGGGAGCTGCAGTTGGCGAAGCTCACCCGGATCTACGAGCGCGAGGGCGAGGCGGCCTACGGCCTCTATTCGCGGCGGTTTTTCGCAGCCGTCCGAGATGCGCTGGCGAGCGCCGGAGTGTCCTGCCGGCCGGCGCTGCCCGGCACCTTCCAGCTGTCCGAGGAGCGCTGGGGGTCCTTGACGTGCGGGAACGGCGGCTCTGGAGCGTGCTCCAGCTCTCCGGCGGCGAGCCGCTGGGCGCGATCGTGACGCGCTTCTTCCACGACCACACCGGGCTCCGCGTGCCCAAGGTGCCGATCGTGTTCGCGGTTGACGGTGCGGACGTGAAGCACGTGCGGCGGCTCGCGGTGGCCGGAATGGGCCCGATGAGCTGACCTGAACCGAGCGTTAGACGCCCGACCCCAAGCCACGATCCCCGGGGCTATTCCGGTTGCGGTGCGAGGACTGTATTCCGTGCGCCGCATTGATTGCCGTCCGGATTCGATCGACCTCCTCCCAGGTGCGTCCGAACCGAACACGACCGTCGATTGGGCCGCCTTCGTAAGGATCGCCCCGATAGCGCGGATAAAGGTGCATGTGAAGGTGCGGGATCGTGTTGCCGTGGATCTCGTAGTTCATCTTCAAGGGCTGGTAGAGACCGGCCAGCACCTCAGCCGTGAGCAGGCATTCGTTCCAGAACGCAACCCGTTCCGCCCCGACCAGTTCATAGGGCTCGGTGACGTATCGCTTGGCGACGACGCACACATAGCCGGGCAGCGGAGCCTCCGATACCGCCGTCACCCACGTGGCGGCCAGCTCCGCGACAACCCCAACCGGCCGCCCGGACGGGTTGGAACAGATCGGACAGCGGCTTTCAGACATTGATGGCTCGGGCAAGCACCAACGTGTGGCCGGCGGCACCCTCCGGGACGTAGCGGTCCCAGATCGGTTTCAGCCCGGCTCCCTCCAACCAGTCGAGATAGGTGGCGGCGTCAGCGTGGTCCCAGAACATCGGCGCCCCCAGGTAGTCCTCGACGCCCGTCCAGCGGCCATGGCCGACGATGGCAAGGAACAGGCCTCCCGGGCGCAGCCAGGCGCGGATTCTGGGAAGCAGATCCTGCTGATCTTTGAGCGGGAGGTGGATCAGGGCATACAGCGAGACGACCGCGTCAAAGGAGCCGGGACCGGCGTTCCAGACAGCCATGTCCGCTTCGACGAACTCAGCCTGCGGAACCAGCCGCCGCGCACGCTCGATCTGGACGTGAGAGAAGTCCAGCCCGACCACCTCGAAGCCCGTTTCGACAAGCAATCTGGAAGCGGGTAGGCCGCAGCCGCAGCCCAGGTCAAGAACCCGACTCGAGGGCTCCAACAGGCGCCCCAGGTCTTCCAGCCAGGTCTCGTATCGCCCAAGATTCTCGGCGGTCATGGCGCTGGAGCGCCCCTGCTCATCTCGGTAGGCGCGGGAGATCGCGTCGTAACCGCGCCGGACCAGGTCCCGCTGCTGAGATGCGTCCATCCTGTCCCAGCCTAATCGACGGGAAAACGCCCCTCGAGCGTTGTAGGGAGTAGAGAAACTTCAATGTCCGAGGCTCCGAACATCCGTCCGATTTCACGGTTCAAAGGTCGCGTTTTCGGCCTAAGCTTGCGCCCGTGACTTTCAATCGCCGTCAGCATCGACGGATCCAGGCGCCCCCGGTCAGCTACCGGCCGGCGCAGCAGTCTCGGTTCCAGAAGGTGCTCGACATCAGCGCCGGAGGGATGCGCGTCTTCGCTCCCGATTGCCTGCAGGCCGGGGAGCGTCTGCCGCTCGAGCTGAAGATGCCGGACGGCGGGTCGATCGAGCTCTGGGCCGAAGTTGCCTGGACGGATCCTGGATCCGACGACCTGACCGGCTGTGAGTCCGGCCTCCGCTTCACCGACATACCCGACTACCACCGTCTGCGGCTGGCGTCGCTGCAGCCGCTGCCCGCCGGCGCCGACCGCTCCGCGACCCTGTAACTCAATACACGGCCCGCCGGCGATCGCCGACGGAGCTTGGGCCGTTCATCCGGCCAGACGGTGCTCAACCAGAAGTTGCCGGGCGCCGGGCATGTACGGCCGGGCAGACCCTGGAGCCGTCACGGCCGTGACGACCTGGGCGCCACCGGCCGGCCCGCACTGTAGGGCGACGGGATTATGTAGAGGAGCGGTACGCAGACATACATGGCGAGCGCGAGCGCAGGCGCTGCGATCGCCAGCAAGAGCCCGGTCGAATAGATGGCGATGGGCACGACCTGCCGGATCATCGCGTAGCGCTCGAGGCCCGGGGGTGCGTCGATGAGCCGCTTCCGAATCGCGTAGACGAAGACCGCCCGGAGCATCAGGCCGGTCACGACCAGGGTGGCGCCGTAGAGGATCACGGCGGACCGCTCGGCGCCGTAGGCGCCAACCAGGGCAGCTGGGAAAGGTATGAAGGCAACGCAGGCGAGGAAGCCGATGTTGATCCAGGCGAAGTTGCGATCCCCGCTGTGCAGCTCGTGGATCACGTTCCAATGGGCGACCCAGTAGACGCCGACGACGGCGAAGCTCAGCACATAGCTCGCCAGCTCGGGCCAGAGCTTGAGCAGCGCGCCCGCCAGCTGAGAGGCCGGGACGTGGGGAACCTGGAACTGGAGGACGAGAAGGGTTATCGCCACCGCGAACACCCCGTCGCTGAGGGCCTTGATCCGTTCCGGGTTCATCTCGCTGCGGCGAAGGTTACCCGGCGGCAACGGAGGGCCGGGGAGGGCGTGAACGAAACGTCCTCCCCGCCCTCGGCCTCTGGTTTGCTGTTGCGGTCTACTCCTCGCCGCGGGCGAGGTCCGCCGCTTTCTCCAGGATGTTGTGGCCCTGCTCGATCATGCTCTCCACGTTCCGCTCCGAAGCCGGGCCGCCGGTGCCGAAGGCGGCGTTGTTGAGAGCCGTCCGCATCCTGGCCGCAAGAGCGTCCCGGTCGCTCGTGAGGGAGCTGAGCTGGCTCTCGACCGAGACGTAGTGGCTGTCGTCGGCCGCGCTGCCGCCCGCCACAGCCGAGGTCGAAGCGAGCAGCGTGTTGTGAGCGTACTCACCGAAGGGGGCGGTCACCCGCTTATAGACCCTGCTGAGCTCGCGCAGCGACTCACCGTCGTGGCGCAGGCCTCGCGGAAGCGCCGAGGAGCGGAGGAAGTCGGTGAGCACGACGCCGTCCTCCTCATAGGTGTCCCTGAGCCCGGTCAGGGCAAGGATCGTCGGCCGCAGGTCGGTGTGGTCCGACCACGTCCGCGAGGTCTGGCCGAGGTGCTTGACGCCCGGGCCCACGATCCCCAGCCAGGTCGTACCGATGTCGGCCGTCGCATCGCCGTGGCTCCATGCGAAGTGGTAGTCGACGCAGGTTGCCGCCGGGGTCGGGCAGTTGGTGTTGAAGGTGGAGAGGAAGTAATCGGGTAGGCCGAAGTAGGTGAAGCTGGGTGTCCGGCGGGGATCGGAGTTGACCATGTGAAGCGCCTGCTCCTCCACGGTGTCGGCCATGTAGAGCATCACCGGTGCGGGGCTGGTGCCGAGGTAGGGGTCGATCGCCTTGCCGGCCGCCAGGTTGCGCTCGATCTGCCGGAGCGCGGTGTCGGTAGGCGCCGGTTGGCCCGTCACGTAGGCGGTCGGAGCTGAGTCGGAGTGGACCGCGTACGCAGGTGGTGTGTAGCCGGCGGGCAGCAGCGCATTGAGGTTCTGGCTCACCTCGCCGATCTGGTTCGCCGGGCAGGCCTGTCCCGCGCTGACGTTGCAGAAGGTGTGGCTCCAGGTGCCGTCGGCCGACGTTCCGCCGGCGAAGTGGTCGTTCTCATCGGAGGTGAACAGGAAGAGGGTGTTCGACTTGTTGATGCCGTCGTGGTTCAGACGGGTGAAGAAGTCGCCGAAGGCCTTGTCATACCCCTGGAGCTGGGCCTTGTAGTCGGCCTCACCCGGTCCCGAGGCCCGGGACAGGGTGTGGTTGTCGTGCGCGTCGGAGATGTACCCGAAGGTGATCGGGACACCCGCCTCCTGCATCTGGGCGACGTAACCGAGGCTGTTGGCGGCGCTCATGCCGTCGAAGCCGGGGAAGCCGGGCTGGTTGTAGG
>JALZAP010000064.1 GCA_030948245.1 Candidatus Dormiibacterota bacterium
GCGATGGTGCGCGACTCGCTCGTGTAGGCGCCGGTCGCTTTGCCTTCGGTCAGGATGATGATGCCGGTGCCGCCGGAGCCCCGGACCATGACGCTGCCCGTCAGCTTGCGCTCGTTCAGGAACAGGAGCAGAGCCGGCATATCAACCCACGCCGCATAGAGCTCGGTATAGACCGGCCTCGCCACGACCAGGTCGTAGAGGCCGTCCACGATCTCGACCGGAAGGCCGACCACGTCGAGGACGCCATGGCCGTGGGTGACCTCCTCGTTGAAGGCGAGGAGCGCTTCGCGGCCACGTCCGGGTTTGTCACCCGGGTCGAACATGCACTCCTGGGCGATTCCCTCGCGGAAGAGGATCAGACCGCTCGCGTTGTCGGTGAGAAGGCGGACGTAACCCGTGTACGCCTCTGTCTCGAGGGTCGTGATCAGGCGCGGAAAGTCGACGAAGGATGTCTTCAGCGAGTCGTAGACGACCTCACCGGCAGGCACCGGGATGGGCTCCCGGCCGCCCTTGGGCTCCGGGCGATGCTTGACGCCGCGGCGCACCGGGGTGTCGTCGCCGACCGGTTCGACGGCCGCCGGCTTCGCCTTTTCGTCTGGCTCCGGCCGCGTCGGAGCGGCGGCCTCGGCCGCGGGCGGGTCCTCCGCGGCGGATGGACGATGCGAATCGGCCGGACCTGAGCCGTTCTCGCTGGCGGCGTTGACAAGCTCGGGAATCGACGACTTCACGGTCTCGTCGGCAGGAAGCTTCGCCTTGGCATCGAAGGCGAAGTCGCCCTCGTCCTGACGAAGCGCGCCGAGGACCGCATCGTCCCCCGATGCACCTTCGCCGGTTGCGTGGAAAAGGTGCCCGAACAGGAAGTACAGGGTGTACGCCTCCTCGTCGCTCTTGACGGTCAGCGTCCCTGTCGCCCTTTCGGCCTGCGCACCCTCCAACAATGAGCGGAGCGCTGTTTCTTTCAATGAGCCCTTCGCGTGCATATTCTCCCACCCACATCGGGGCAAGCCGCGATCCCGGACCGCAGCCGAATCACGGCTAGTATAGACATACAAATGTCGAATTCGGGCGAACGGGTAACTCCGCCCGATCCGCCCGAGAGCACTCGTAGCCAGCCGCTGAGGCTCGTTTTCATCCGCCACGGCACCTCGACGTGGAACGATGAGAGGCGAATCCAGGGCCAGCTCGATCCACCTCTTTCGGAAAGGGGCAGGGATGAGGCGCGCAAGGTCGGAGCGCGATTTCGCGGCACTCCGGTCGACGCCCTGTACAGCAGCGACCTGCTGCGGGCTCGCGAAACAGCGCAGGCGATCGGGGCTCAGATCGGTCGTGAACCCGAGTACCGTCCCGAGCTGCGGGAGGTGGCGCTGGGCGAGTGGGAGGGCCTCCAGCGCGACGAGATTGTGGCTCGCTATCCAGAGCCCTGGAGCCGCTGGGTCGATCACCCGTCCTGGGACATCGTGCCGGGCGGCGAAGGGACGGACGCGTTCGAGGGCCGCGTCGGCGCCGCCATCGAGGGCTTGATCGAGCGCCATCGATCCGGGCGGGTGCTGGTGGTGACCCATGGCGGCGTCATCCAGGTCGCGCTTCTGCGAGTTGTTGGACGCTCTTCCAACGGGCTCTTTCCTTTCACGATCGACAACACCTCGGTGACTGTGCTCCAGGGAACCCCCGATCGGCTCGTCGTCGGTCGCGTCAATGACACGTGCCACCTGGATTGAGCGAAGCGGAGGGGTGGGATCGCCGGCTCGCCGAGCTGGCGGCGCCCGAACCGGCGCCTCTCCTGCAGAGCTGGGCCTGGGGCGAAGTCCAGGCCCGGTCCGGCTGGCGGATCGAGCGACTCGAGCTGCCCGGCGGCGGCATCGCCAGCGTCCAGCTGCGGGGAAGGCAGCCATTCGAGCGCGGCTACGTGCCACGGGGTCCGGTGCCGCCCGATCGACAGGCATTGTCCGAGCTGGTGGACTGGGCGCGGCAGCGTGGTCTTGCCCGGCTGCGGGTCGAGCCGGAGGCGGGCGCCGGGCTGGCCTCTCTGCTCCGCGATCTGGGCTTCCGGGCCGCACCCCAGGTGCAGCCCCAGTACACGATGATCGTCAGGCTGGGGAGCGAGGAGGAGACGCTCGCCGCGATCAGCCGGGGGACGCGCTACAACATCCGCCTCGCCCAGAAGCGCGGCGTCGAGGTGGTCGAAGGTCAGGACGCGGAAGAGCTCGCGCGCCAGTCCGGCGCCAGCGCCGCCCGGCAGGGCATCCGCCTCCCGGCCGCGTCCTACTACCGGCTGCTGCTCGACCAGCTCCCGTGGGCACGGACCTACGTGGCGACGGTCGAGGACAAACCGGCCGCGGCGATGCTGGTCATCCACTACGGCGGTCGCGGTTACTACATGTTCTCGGGCTCCAATGGCGAGCGGCGGGAGCTCAAGCCCGTCTATGCGGCCAAGTGGGCGGCGATCCAGTCCGCGATCCGAGCCGGCTGCCGGGACTACGACCTGTGGGGCGTGCCTCCCGGTCCCGACAAGACACACCCCTGGTATGGCTTGTGGGAGTTCAAGGCGGGGTTCAACGGTGATCTGGTGGAGTACGTCGGCTGCTGGGACCTGGTGCTGGGCGAGCTGCGCCATGGCGTTGGCGAGGCGACCGAGCGTGCGCGACGGCGGCTCGGGCGGCTTCTTCGCAGGGGAGATTGATCCGAAGTTTTGGCGTGAGCTAGATTGCGTCCGGGGGGATGTGCAAGCTGAGGTGGTGGGTTGGAAGCTGAGGTAGCGCGGCTTGACGGCGGCTCGCCCCGCCTGCTGATCGTCGATGGCGATGCGGTCTTCCGGCGCGACCTCCGGGTTGAGTGCGAGCAGTTCGGCTATCAGGTGATCGAGGCCGAGACCGCCGCCGACGGAATGCGCGAGTTCGAGGAGCGCACGCCGAGCCTGGTCCTCCTCGAGGCCGTCTTGCCCGACGGGTCCGGCCTCGACGTATGCCGCAATATCTGCCGCTCCGACCCGAAGGTGCCGATCCTGATGGTGAGCAGTCGCGGCGAGGAGATCGACGTCGTCGTGGGCCTGGAGATCGGCGCCGACGACTACGTGATCAAGCCGGTCCGGATGCGCGAGCTTCTCGCCAGGATCACGGCCCACCTGCGCAAGGCGCGGCTGGAGACGACCGAGAGCAGCGCCGGCCGTTTGGAGTTCAAGGACCTCGTCATCGACATCAACGAACGGCGGATCTTCAAGGAGGGGTCCGAGGTCGACCTCACCCACACCGAGTTCGACCTGCTCGCCTACCTGGCCGGCCACGCCGGCAAGGTGATGAGCCGGGAGAAGATCCTCAACCACGTCTGGGGTTACGAGTACCCGATCGAGACGAGGCTGATCGACGTCCACATCCGGAACCTGCGGCGGAAGATCGAGACCAACTCCTCCCGCCCCTACTACATCCTCGCAGTGCCCGGCATCGGATATCGCTTCACGAGCGCCAAGACGTAGCCGCTTCGTCCCTCGCTTGGTGGCCGTACCGGTAGCGCAAACCGCGTTCGGTGGGGTAGGGTAGCCGCGTTCAAAGGGGGTGAGACCATGAGCTCACAGCGACTCCTCGTCACCGTCGAGAGCGAAACCGGGCGAAATCAGGTGGCACTGCCCGGGGACGTCCCGATCGCCAGGTTAGTGCCGCATCTCCTCGAGGCGTGCCACGTCCCGGGCGTGGACGAGTCCGCCCAGTGGGTCGTGCGCCGGGATGGCCACCTGGTGCCGGGCAACCTCACGCTCGAGCAGGCGGGGGTTCAGGAGGGAACCGTCCTGACCCTGCATGACCTCACCGCCGGCGGGGGCGAGTCCGAGCGGCCGCGGCCGCCGACGACCGAGTTCGAGGTCGGGCAGACGGACGAGTCGGGGCCGGCGCCCGAGCCGGTCGCCGAGTCGGTACCCGTTGCCCTACCCCGGATGGCCCAGCTGCCGGAGCGGCTTCGAGCGATGGGAGAGGCGATGATCTCCCCGGATCGGGCCGAGCTCGGCGGTGGACCCGAGGCATCGACGGCCGGCGCGCACAGGCTCACCGTCCCGCGGCCGGCCAGTGCCCTCGATCGCGCACGGGAGGCCTGGCGTCTCAGTGACTACAGCACCCGGCTGGCAGACCTGATCGCGGCGCCGCGCCTGGCGCGCTGCGTGACGATCGCGGTGATCTCGCCCAAGGGGGGCGTCGGCAAGACGACGACCGCCGCGCTGCTCGGGACGCTTTTCGCGATGATCCGGAGCGACCGCGTGATCGCGATCGACAGCAACCCCGACCACGGGACGCTGGGTCGCTCGCTGACCGCCGACCATCCGATCTTCGTCGACGACCTGCTCGAGGTGATCGACCAGCCGGCGTTGACCGTCACCATGCTCGAACGGTTTCTGGGCCGTGGCCCGCACGGCCTCCTGGTCCTCCCCGCCCCCACCGACCCGGAGCGTATGGAACGCCTCGACCGAGCCGCTTACAACCGGGTGATCCATCGCCTCCAGGAGCTTGCCGGGATGCTCATCCTCGACTGCGGAGCCGGAATCTACCATCCCGCGACCCAGGCTGCCATCGAAGCGGCCGATCAGCTGGTCATCGTTTCCGACGCCGACCCGCTGACGGCGGGAGTGGTGGTCGAGGCCGCACGGAGGCTGCCCACCAACCAGTCCTATACGGTCGTCGTCAACAAGCTGCCACGGTCCGGCGGCCGGCTCAACATGGAGAGCCTGGTAGGCGAGGCGAGGTCGGCGCGCGGGGTCATCGGAGTCGGCGCCGAGCCGGAGGCTGCGGCGAAGCTGGCGACCGGCCGGTTCAGCTGGGAGGCCGCTCCCGACGACTGGCAGCTGTCATTCCGCAAGTTGGCAGCCGTGCTGGCCGCGGACTGGCAGCAGCTCGACCTGATCGCCTAGTGCGCGTCACGCATCGGAGATTGACGCGGTCGACGCGTCATGATGGCGCGGCGTCGCGTGTAAAACGTTTTACAGGAGACTCATCGACCAGCTCCTCATAGAGCTGCGCGAGCGACTCCAGGTTGCGCTCCAGCGAGTAGCGGTCGAGCACTCGCTGCCGGGCGAGCCGGCCGAGCTCGAGGGAAAGGAAGGGCAGTTCGATCAGCTCGCGAATCGCCATGCCAAGCTCGACCGCCAGGTTCCCCGGATCGACCACCAGCCCCGCTCCTCGGAGCGCTTCCCCGTCGGTCCCGACGTCGGTGGCGATCGACGCCACACCGCAGGCCATCGCCTCCAGCATCGACAGCGATAGGCCCTCCACGGTCGACGGCAGAAAGAACCCGTCGGCGGCGCGCAGGATGGCGATCCGCTCTTCCTGCTCCGAGATGTGGCCCGTGAAAATGACGCGGGGATCGCGGTAGAAGCGCTCCAGTCTCCGCTTCTCGGTACCCGTCCCCATCACCACAAGCTTGACCCGGCTCGGCGGCGCGCAGTCGAGGAACGCTTCGAGCAGAACATCGACGTTCTTTTCCGAGTCGACGCGGCCCATGTAAAGGAAGAGCCGATCCGCTCCGTAGCGCTCCCGGCGATCGGACGGGCCGGGGCTGTACTTCTCGACGTCGACGCCATTTGGCAGGATCCGGATGTTCGGGGCGGGGACACCGAGGTTGGCGAGGATGTCCCGCTGCGCAGGGCCGAAGACGATGACGCGGTCGCACTTGGCGAGCGTGGGTGCATAGAGCCGGTAGGTGCCGCTGGTGATGCCGCCCCAGAGGCTGATCCGGTTGTCGAAGGCGACGTGGAAGGTGGCGACCAGCGGGATCGCCAGCTCGCGGGTGAGCTTGGGCAGATCGAAGTCCATGCTCGAGAACCAGAAGGAGGCGTGGACGAGGTCGAACTCCCGCTGCCGGAGCCGGTCGACGAGCTTTTTCTTGGCCCGCCCCGGGGAGAGCACCAGCGGCTTGACCAGCGGCATCTTGACCGAGGCGAGCGGGACCGAGTCGGTGCCCTCCTCGGGACCCTCGCCGGTGCGGTCGCCGTGGTGGAAGAAGGTCACCTGGTGGCCCATCCGCCGCAGGCCGTTGACGATCTCGTGGGAGTAAGTCGCCATGCCGCCGCCCAGGCTGGCCGACGAGTGGCCGAGCCAGGCGATCCGCAGGCGCCTCATGAATCCAGTATGTCGGGCCGCAGCTCGCGGAGCGGCGCCCGGACGAACTCGCGCTCCTGGAGGCCGGGATGCGGGATGGTCAGGCCCTCCTCGTGGACGACCAGGTGGTCGAAGAGGAGGATGTCGACGTCGATCTCGCGCGGACCCCAGCGATAGGTCGCCTTCCGGCCGACCGCCGCCTCGACCGCTTTCACGGCGACCAGCAGATCAAGGGGCGTGCCAGGCCAGTCGACCTCGAGGACCTGGTTCAGGAAGAGCGGCTGGTCGCGGACGCCGAAGGGTTCGGTCTCGTGCACGGTGCTCTGGCGGAGGATTCGGACGCCGTGAGCGGTCAGCTCGGTCCGGGCCCGTGCCAGGTGCGCGTCGCGGTCGCCAAGGTTGGAGCCGAGCCCGAGGTAGCAGATCGTCACCGCAGCGCCTCTGCGACCCGGACGACCCGAGACATCTCCCTGACGTCGTGGACCCGGATCACGTTGGCACCGCGGAGGACGGCCGCCGCGACCGAGGCCGCCGTCCCCTCCAGCCGATCTTCCACCGGCAGGTCGAGGATCCGGCCGATGAAGGACTTGCGGGAGGTCCCCACCAGCACCGGCCGGTCGAGCGAGGCCAGGTCCGCCAGCCGGCGGAGCACCATCAGGTTCTGAACGGGCGTCTTGCCGAAGCCGATCCCGGGGTCGACGATCACGCGCTCCGATGGGACACCGGCTGCGTCCGCGACGGCGATCGACCGTCGCAGCGAGGCGAGCAGCTCCCCCATCAGGTCGCTGTACTCGGTGCCCTCCTGGTTGTGCATCACGACCAGGCCGAGGCCTTCCCGAGCGGCGAGGGCAGCCAGCCCGGGCGATCGCTGGAGGCCCCAGATGTCGTTGACAATCGTCGCGCCGGCCGCCACCGCCGCCTCCGCCACGGGCAGCTTCCAGGTGTCGATCGACACCGGCACGCCCGCCTCCCGTGCCAGCCGGTCCACGACCGGGAGCACGCGCTCGAGCTCGAGCTCAGCCGTCACCGGCTCGTGGCCAGGCCGGGTCGACTCGCCTCCGACGTCGAGCAGGTCGGCGCCCTCGGCGACCATGCGCAGTCCCTGCTCGACCGCCGCGAAGTGATCGGGTAACCCGTCACCGCTGAACGAGTCGGGTGTCACATTGATGATTCCCATCACGTAAACGCGGCTTCCCCACCTGAACTCACTGCCACCCAAGGTTGTCGCCACGGGCCGATTATGCTGGCCCGGATGAGGCTGGCCGAGCTCGCCGCAGACGTTCCCGGCGCGAAGATCGAGTCGGGCGGTGACTTGGAGATCGTCCGGGTGCTCCAGGATTCCCGTCGCGCGGGACCGGGTGATCTCTTCGTCGCGGTGCCCGGGATCACCGTTGACGGCCACTCGTTTGCCGCCGACGCGGCCGGCCGGGGAGCCGCCGTCGCCCTCCAGCGCCGGGTGACTCTTCCTTCCGGAGCGGCCGTGGTGCTGGTGCCCTCGACCCGGTCCGCGCTGGCCGAGCTGACGGCGACGCTGCTGGGAAGGCCCTCGAGGCAGCTCCGGGTCGCCGGAGTAACCGGCACCGACGGAAAGACGACCACGACCCACATGGCCGCCCACGTGCTCGAATCCGCCGGGGTGCGGACCGGCTCGATGAGCACGGTCGCCTTCCACGTGGGGACGGCCACCGACCACAACGAGTCGGGTCAGACGACCATCGAGGCCCCCGACCTGCAGGCGTGGCTGGCGCGGATGGTGGCCGAGAGCGTCGAGCAGGTGGTGCTCGAGGTGACCTCGCACGCCCTCATCCAGGAGCGGGTGGGCGCGTGTGACTTCGACACCGTGGCAGTGACCTTCGTCGGCCACGACCACCTCGACTACCATGCGAGCTGGGAGGAGTACGTGGCCGCCAAGGCACGGCTCATCAGCCTCTGCGCAGGCGGCGCGACCAAGGGGATTCCCAAGACCGCGGTCCTCAACCGCGACGACGCCAGCTATGAGCTGCTGAGTGCCCGCCCGATCGAACGCCGCTGGACGTACTCGCTCACGGGTCCGGCCGACATCATGGCCAAAGGCCTCCACTGCGCCGAGGTTTGTACCTTCCGGCTGGTGACCAGCGCGGGCGAGGCGCCCGTCGACCTGGCGCTGCCGGCT
>JALZAP010000065.1:0-5907 GCA_030948245.1 Candidatus Dormiibacterota bacterium
TGATCCAGCCAACCTGGTCCCGATAGGTCCTCAGGCGGACCCCATCCTTGAGATGGACCGGATCGCCTGGACTAGCGCCGGTTTCGCCGAGGGTGATCGGAAGAAAGGTGATCGGGTGCCGCCCGGCGGACTGTTCACATACACGTGGCAGACACTCGGCTGGCCTACGACAGCCGGTGTCTGGCTGTACCACGACCACTCGATCTGTGATGACAGGAGCGTCAACCTGGGCGCGATCGGCATCATCGTCGTCCACAACCTGGAGAAAGATGATCCGGGCGAAGTGATCGTCGACAATAACGACTTCCCGGGCGGCTCCCCGAACGGATCGCCGGTCAACGCCGGCAACTACCGGACCCCGCCAAGAGGAAAGGCTCAATACCTCCAGCTCTACCACAGCCTCAAGGGCGCCGGGATGCTCGTTAACGGCCGCAAATACCTCGGGCAGACACCGACAATGGTTGCCGGGCCGAATACGAAGATGCGCTTCGGCGTGGTCGGGATGGGGAGCGACACCCATACCTTCCACCTCCATGGTCACCGCTGGGTGATCCCCGCAGCCGCGGGAACAGCCCTGAATGCGAACAACGCAATCCCGAACCCGCTGATCAACATCAGCTCTCAGTTCGAGGACACGCGCGTCTTCGGCCCGACGAACTCCTTCGCTTTCACAGTCCAGGAAGGCAGCAGCTTCATGCGCGCTGAACCTCCCCAGGGTGAATGGCACATGCATTGCCATGTGCTTGCCCACATGACCGAGGGAATGATGGGCTCACTTCTGGTCGTAAACGACGGCGACCCCGTAGTGGCCCTTCCCCAGGGCGTGCCGTGTCCGGAAGACATGTCGACCGGTGGCGGTGGCGACGGCGGAAACATGCCTGCGATGGTCAGCATCGAGGACAACCTCTTCAACCCGGCCAATGTCACGATTGCGCATGGAACCGCGGTGCGTTGGACCAACAACGGCGCGAACATGCAACACACCACGACGTCCAACGGCCATGCCGGAGGCCCTTGCACACCGATCTCAGCCGAGGATTGGGATTCTGGAACCATCGCGCACGGCAGCACCTTCGATCACACGTTCCCAACCGCAGGTACATTCAACTATCACTGCGACGTCCACGGTTGCGGAATGGCAGGGACGGTGACGGTTACATGAGCCCCCCTGAGGCGCCGGCCGCGTCAGTCCAGCCAGCGAGAGTCCCGCATGACGTCTCGGCCCTCCACCTCGTCGTAGCCGCGGTAGGCCTGGATCCGGACGGGTCGCAGGCGGAAGAACCTCCAGCCCGGGCCGACCTCGGCGGGATTCCATCCGACGGCACCTGTGAAGCCCGCAACCATCTCGGCGTCGGCTTGCTCGACCGGCACGCTGACGGAGACGGTCACGTCGACGAGGATCGCATCCGCCGGCGAGCCGAGGGCGAGCCGGCCCGATCGGCTGGCCTCCAGGTTGCGCGCCGAGATGCTGCCGCCGGTGGTAGCGATGACGATCGAGCTTCCGTCCCACCAGGCGGAGACGGGGATCAGCTGAGGCCGTCCGGAGGTACCCGCAGTGGCCAGCCAGAGATCGGCGTTCAGCTCCAACGCCGCGATCACGTCGGACTTCCGCCGGCTCGGGCTGCGGGACTCGGTCATCTGCCTAGTTTGGAGCTGGTCGGACGTGAGGGCGCGGGATAAGATCCGACGGAACGACAGAATGCCGACGATCCATTTCGAGCTGCAGTCGAAGTTGGCGCCCGCGGCGGTGCTCGCCGCTCTCACCGATTTCGGGCCGAGCCGCGCCAAGGTCTGGCCCAACGTCGACAGCGCGCATTTCCAACTCCACGACCAGGGTCCCGGCCGGGCCGAGGTGACCGAGGGCAGCTCCGTCGCTGGCGGCGTCTGGGAGCGGGAGCGATACAGCTGGGACGCGGCCACCGGCACGGTGGCCATCGAGACGCTCGACTCCAACACCTGGGGCCCGGGCAGCCGCTGGGACTACCGCCTGACGCCCGGCCCGGCAGGAGGTACCCGGATCGAGGTGACCGTCATTCGCAATGGGAAAGGCTTGAAGGGGCGCCTTATCGGTGCCTTGCTCTCCCTCGCGGGTGCGGGCATGCTCCGATCCCAGATGGAGCAGGCATTGGAGCGGATCTCGCCCGCATCCGACCCATGAAGTACGTGCTGCTCTACGAATCCGCCCCTGACGTCGCCGAGAAGGCGCCGCTCCACTTTCCGGCGCACCGGGCGCGGTGGGCGGAGTTCCACGCCAAGGGGACACTCTTGATGATCGGCCGTTCACTGACCAGTCGGGCGCACTGGCGATCTTCACGACCAGAGTAGCGGCCGAGGAATTCGCGGCGGACGACCCCTTCGTCCTCAACGGCGTCGTCAAGGAATGGCGGATCCGTGAATGGCGAGAGGCACTCGCGAGCAGCTGAGCTCGGAGCCTGAGGTCCTCCAGCGCCGGATCACCGGGCTCTACCGGCGCCACGTCGACTACCGCCGTGCGGCGGCCCTGCGCCTGCTGATCGCCTTTGCGGTCACCTTCGCGGCGGTCCGCGCCCTGACCTTCGGGATCCGCTACCACCTGGTCCCGATAAACAACATCGTCACCTCGGGTGGCCTGCACATCCACCACTATGTCTGGGGCCTCCTCATCGTCCTGGTCGTCGGGTTCCTGGCGCTGACGCTCGAACAGGCGCTCTGGCACCCCTTGCTCGCGATTCCCTTCGGCGTGGGGGCCGCACTGATCCTCGACGAGTTCGCCCTCCTGCTCAACCTGCAGGACGTGTACTGGGCGAAGGAGGGACGCGTGAGCGTGGACGCGGTCGTCCTCGTGCTCGCACTCCTCGCCGTTTACCTCGTGGCCGACCGGTTCTGGCGTGCTGCGGCAGGCGAGGTGGCGATCGAGCTGCGCCGGCTCGCCAGGTCACGCCGCCGTTAGACGACGTCAGCAGGTCGAACACCGAGGAGCCGAAGGGCCTCGCGCAGGGAATGGGCCCTCAGCCCAGGAAGCGGTAACCGACCCCCCAGACCGTCGCGATCGATTCGCCGAAGGTGCCCAGCTTCTTGCGCAGCCCGCGGATGTGGTTGTCGACCGCCCGGTCGACGCCGTCGAAGTCGCCACCCCAGATCCGCTCGATCAGGAACTCGCGGTTGAAGGCACGGCCTGGGTTGGCGGCGAAGAGTGCCAGCAAATCGAACTCCTTGGGCGTGAGTGACAGCCGTAACCCGTCCAGGTGGGCGCTGTGAGCTCCCCGGTCGAGCTGCAGGGGACCGCGGACGATCGGAGCCTCCCCCACCTCTGCGCCAGCGCTGCTTCTCCTCTTGGCATCGAGGTCGACGCGGCGGAGCTGGGCGCGCGTCCGGGCGAGCAGCTCGCGGGTGCCGAAGGGCTTGACGACGTAGTCGTCCGCACCGACCTCGAGGCCCATCACCCGGTCGACTTCCTCGGCTCGCGCCGTGAGCATGATTATCGGCATCAGGTGTGACTGCCTGAGCTGGCGGCAGACGGACAGACCGTCGAGGCCGGGCAGCATCCAGTCGAGGATCACCAGGTGGGGCGGCGAGTCCTCCACCAGCTGAAGCGCTGCGCGGCCGTCAAACGCCTGCCGGACGGTATGGCCCTCCGCCAACAACTCCTTGCGGATCAGGTTGTTGAGGGCGACCTCGTCCTCAACGACAAGGATTTCGGCCACCTTTAGGCGGGCTGGCCGCGGAGCAGGATCCGGAAACTGCTGCCAGCACCTGGTTTGCTCTCGACCGCGATGGTGGCGCCCATTGCGCTGAGCAGGTCGCGGACGATTGCGAGCCCGAGTCCCGACCCACCCGACTCGCGTGAACGTGACTCGTCGCTGCGGTAGAAGCGCTCGAAGACGTGCTCGAGGTCCTCCGCCGGCATGCCGATGCCGGTGTCGGAGACAGTCAGGGCGACGCCGTCGCCTGCCCGCGCAGCCGTCACCGAGATGATCCCGCCGTCGGGCGTGTAGTTGATCGCATTGCGAACGAGGTTGGTCAAGACCTGGGCGAGGCGATCGGGGTCGCCGACAACCAGTGGCAGCGGCTCTTCGGACGACTCGACAAGCTGCTGGCCTCGTTCCTGCCGGGCGAGCGGAGCCAGCGTTTCGCAGACCTGCTTGGCGACCTGCTCGGCGTGGATCGGCCGCAGCTCGAGCCTGAGCTCGCCGGCGTCCGCACGCGCAAGGGAGAGCACGTCGTCGACCAGTCCCGACAGCCGCCGAACTTCCCCGGCCATGATGGCCACGTATTCCTGGGCCTCCTTGTCGAGGTGCGGCTTCCGCTCCGGGCGGTTCAGCGAGTCGATGTGACCGCGGAGGCTGGCGACGGGGGTGCGCAGCTCGTGCGAAGCGTTGACCACCAGCTCGCGGCGGCTCCGGTCGGCGCTGTCCGCCCGGACCCGCTCTGCTGCGGCCCGCGTCTCGGCCGCCGACAGGCGGAGCCGGCTCTCATCCACGCCGAGCATCAGCTGCGCGAACCGTCCCCATGCATAACCGAGCCCATTGAGGAGGTGGAGCGAGCCGATGAGGAGCGGCAGGCCGGCGATCGTGAAGAGGCATAGGAAGGCGAAGAGGTTGGGGTCGCTGTGGCCGTTGATCGGTATACCGGGGAAGATCTCGCCGGCGACGCTGATCCGGCCGGGGAACTGTCCGTCCATGCCGGGGACCTGGTTGTAGAGATAGTTGGAGACCAGGTACACCAGCGGGTAGAGGAGAAAGGTCGCGCAGAGCGCCACGAGAATGACGATCAGACTGAAGGTGAGGACGCCGAACGGGCATTCCAGGAGCAGGTAGCCGAAGCTCTTCCAGGTAACGGGGTTGGTGAGGTGGCGCCGGAGCCGTTCACGGTAGGTTGCCGAAGGCGAACCGGGTAGCGCCATCGGCGTCATCGGAAAGCCGAGGAGGTGGACGGCCAGCAATCTCTCCAGCCGGGCGAAGCCGTACCAGCCGGCGATCGCGAGGAGGAGAAGGCCGATCCCGACTCCCGCGAACAACGCCGTCCCGGCGCCGGTCGCGACCAGCGTCAGCAGGAAAACGAAGTAGAACATCCCGAGAGGGAAGGCGAGCAGCAGGTAGAGGATCCGAAGGTAGGTGCGCGGTTGCCACGCGATGGCGAGGATGTTCTTCAGCATTGGACGAGCATCGGCAGGAGTCGTCACGGAATTATGTGGAATCGGCGCGGAATGTAGTGGTCGCTGTCGAAATCGCGGCTCTGCCGTTCGTCATATGAGCAGGAGGCCGGCGATGCTTCAGGCGGCCTCCCAGCCCGGCCGGGTCTCTTCCGGAGCGAATCAAGCTTCCAAAGGAGAAGTCATTTCAGATGGCCAAGTTCATGTTTCTGCAGTACCCCAACGAGTCCGACTACCCGCGGCCGGGAACGCCCGAGCTGGACGCTCAGATCGCCGCCTACACGAAGCTGTTCGAGGATGTCAGTGCCGCCGGGGTCCTGCGCGGGGGCGACCCGTGCCAGCCTTCGGCGGCCGCCTTCAACGTCCAGGTTCGCAACGGCGAGCCGCAGACCAAGGACGGACCGATCCGCCCGGGCCTTCTCGACGGCTACTGGGTCCTCGACTGCAAGGACCGGGCCGAGGCGATCGCCTGGGCCGCCAAGATCCCGGCGTCGCACGACGGTGGCACCGTGGAGGTGCACCCTATCGCCGAGCAGTAGGAGTCGCGTTTCTGCCTCGATCCACCATCCTCTGCTCACCCTCCCCACTTCGGTGGGGAGGGGCGGGTGGGGCGGCGCCCGGGATCTACAACTACCTGGCCGCGGGCGGTGGCGTGCCGTCCGCGGAAGGTCCGGCGGCGATCATCGAGCGGAGCGCCTGCGCCGCACCCATCAGGGCGGCCGACTCGTAGGGAACCAGCACCGTCGCGTTCTCGCTCGTCGCGAACTTGCTCAGGG
>JALZAP010000065.1:5917-8200 GCA_030948245.1 Candidatus Dormiibacterota bacterium
AGCTGGAGGATCGCCAGCAGCGGAGCGTCGGGGCCACCGGCGTGGATGGCGGTGTAGACGGTATTGATTGCCTGGCCGCGTCCCTCCGCTTCCAGGATCGCGGCCTGCCGCTGGCCCTCGGCAACCAGGATCTGTGACTGCCGCTGGCCCTCGGCGTACTTGATCACCGCCTGCTTCTGGCCCTCGGCGACGTTGATCGCGGACTGCTGCTGGCCCTCCGACTGGAGAATCGCGGCGCGCTTCTCCTGGTCGGCCGTCTTCTGGAGCGCCATGGCGTTGAGGATCGGCTGGGGCGGCAGGATGTCGACGATCTCGATCCGGTTGATCCGGATCCCCCACTTGTCGGTTACCGACTCCATCTGGATCTGGAGCTGGGCGTTGATCTGCTCGCGCTGGCTCAGCGCGTCGTCGAGGCTCAGCGAGCCGAACACTGCACGGAGCGTGGTTCGCGACAGCTGGTCGACGGCGACGAAGTAGTTGCTGACCTCGAAAAGGGCCTTCTGAGGATCGACGACCTGGCTGAAGATGGTCGCGTTGACGGCGACCGACACGTTGTCCTTGGTGATCACGTCCTGACGGTCCCCGGTCCGCGGCGTCTCGCGGACGTCGACAAGCACGATCACGTCCAGGTAGGGGATCAGGAAGGTGATGCCGGCGGGCCGGACTGAGTGGTACTCGCCCAGTCGCTTGACGACACCCACCGTGCCCTGCTGGATCACGACCACCGTCCGGATAACGGTGACGATCGCCAGGATGACGATCAGGCCGAAGACGATGAGAGCGATCGTGGGGCCCACTAAATACCTCCCTATTGCTGAACTACCAGGGTCGAGCCGCGGATCTCGGTCACCGTCACGGTCGCGTCCGCGGGGATCGGCTGGTCGTCGGCGCTGACCGCCGGCCAGCTTTCCCCGGCGAGGCGGACGTGGCCGCCGACGTGCTCACCCTTGATCGGCTCGACCACGATGCCGGTCTTGCCGATCATCCCCTGGGCGCCTGAGGCGAGCCGCGGGCCTCGCCGGCGAACGAGCCAGGGGCGCACGATCAGGATTCCGAGCAGCGCGATTGCCAGGAAGACCGCAGCCTGGACGAAGACGTCGGCCCCGAGCAGCGCGGCGACGGCCGCGGCGATCGCTCCGAGGGCCAGGAAGGCCGCGTAAAAAGCCACCGACGCCACCTCGACGACGGCCATTACCAGAGCGAAGGCGATCCAACCGATTACCACTACTGCGCGGAGTCTAGTGGTGTGCTTGGCAAATGGCTCGACCAAATGGCCGCGGGCAACCCGCAGGGTCGCCGGTCAGGGCGTCGCTGCCCGCTCGCTGCTACATGCCGAGCATGCTACGGGCGCGCAGAGCGATGGCGATCGCCACCCGCGTCTCCGGCTCGTCCAGCTTGAGGCCGCTGATCGCCTCGATCCGTTCCGTCCGGTAGGACATCGAGTTGACGTGGATGCCGAGGTCGCGGGCGGCAGCGCGGCGCACCCACCGCGCCGCCGCCAGCGCTTCGAGCGTCTCCAGCAGCGGGGTCTCTCGCGACTCCGCGTACTTCAGCAGCGGACCCAGGACCTCGCCGACGAAGCGGCGTAGCGCCTCCGGGCTCTGCACCTCGAGCAGCAGCCGGAACGCGCCCAGCGAGCGGTAGGAGGTGATCTTGCCCCGCATCCCACCGCGCCGCGCGAGGCGCAGCGCCTGGCGCGCCTCGTGGTGAGAGCGGGCCAGCTCGGCCACCGACTCGGCAAGGTTGCCGATCCCGACCGAGGCGGTGCCGGGACGGAGAAGGGGCGCGGCTGCGGCGTGGAGCTGGTCGGCGTGGCGCTCGGCGGTGGCCAGGTCGGGCGCCACCTCTTCGCTGATCAGCACGACCGCCGAAGACGAGCGGGTCAGCGTCAGCGCCCCGCCCAGCCGGCGCCGGGCAAGGTCGGCGAGCGCAGTGTGGATCCGATCCTGACGGCCGCGGGCTGCCATCTCCGCTTCCGACGCGGCGTCGTCGGGTTCCAGCACCACGACCCATGCCCGGCGCGGGAGCCGGTGACCGAGCCGCTCCGCCTGCCGGGCGAGACGCTCGGCTTCGGCGTCGTCGAGCCCGCCGGCGAGGAGCTCCTCGACAAGGTCACCACGAAGCCGCCGCTCGACCTCCGCCGCCGCGCGCTCCTTCGACATCTCGAGCGCCAGCACCGTCGAGCCATGCTGGAGGGCGCGGAGCCGGCCGTCGGCGCCTTCGGCGTCTGTGTCCGGCACGGCCACCACGAGCAGGCCGAGCAGGTCGGACCCTGCCCGGACC
>JALZAP010000066.1 GCA_030948245.1 Candidatus Dormiibacterota bacterium
CCTTGATGCCACGCGAAGCGGCCGTCGTCGCCCACTCCATGACGCCGGCCGGGTCGCGGTGCGCGGAAAGGACCTTTACCTCGTGCTCGATCCCGAAAGCGTCCAGCTGCGTCGTGCAGCTCTCCATCAGGGGAAGGTCGGACTTGCTGCCGAGAATCACTCCGACGTCAGGCAATGGACGATGTCTCCTGGGCTATATCGGTGCGGTGGAAAGCTCCGTTGAATCGTACCCGGCCGATCGTGCCGAGCACCGCCTCGCGGGCCTCGGCAAGGGTGTCGCCGAGGGCGACCATCGTCAGCACGCGGCCGCCCGCGGTGACCTGGCCGGGGAGGTAGCGGGTGCCGGCGTGGAAGACGAGTACGCCGGGCGGGATCGTCGCCAGGCCGTCGATCGGGAAGCCGGTCTCGTAAACCTCCGGGTAACCGCCCGACGCGATCACGATCCCGACGCAAGGGCGCGGGTCCCAGTCCAGCTCGCCCACCGGCGAGAGGTCGCCTCGGGCCGCTTCGAGGAGGAGGCGGACGGCATCGCTCTTGAGCCGGGGCAGAACGACCTGTGCCTCGGGGTCTCCGAAGCGGGCGTTGAACTCGAGCACCTGCATCCCGCCGGCGGTGATCATCAGCTGGGCGTAGAGCACTCCGCGGTACTCGTACCCATCCTCGGCCAGCTGCCGGACCGCGGGCTCGATGACCTTCTCAACCGCCTCCCGGACGAGGTCGTCCGGCACGTCGGCGAGGGGCGAGTAGGCGCCCATTCCCCCGGTGTTGGGACCCTTGTCGCCATCCTCGGCGCGCTTGTAGTCGCGGGCGGCGGCGAGCGGTATGACGCGCGTCCCGTCGGTGACCGCCATCAGCGTCACCTCAGGCCCTTCCAGCCGCTCCTCGACGACGACGGTGGCCCCGGCGCGGCCGAAGGTGTGATCGACGAGCATCGCGTCGATTGCCTTCTCAGCCTCGGCGACCGAGCCGCTGACGATCACTCCCTTGCCCATCGCCAGCCCGTCCGCCTTGACGACGACGCGGCCCGACCTCGCCCTGGCCCACTCCCTGGCGGGGGCGGTCTCCGAGAAGACGCCGAAGTCCGCGGTGGGGATGCCGGCCTTCCGCATCAGCTCCTTGGCGAAGGACTTGCTGCTCTCGATCCGTCCCGCGTCGCGGCTCGGGCCGAAGACGGGGATTCCCTCCTCCCGCATCGCGTCACCGACCCCCGCGGCGACCGCCGATTCGGGACCCAGCACGGCCAGCCCGATCTTCTCGCTCTTCGCGAACTTGACCAGGTTCGCCACGTCGTCGGCGGGGATCTGGATGTTCTTCGCCATCCCGCCGGTGCCGCCGTTTCCCGGGGTGCAGAAGACGCGGTCGGTGAGCACCGACTGCATGCACTTCCAGGCGAGCGCGTGCTCGCGCGCACCCGATCCCACGACGAGGATCTTCACTAAGTAAGAGGCTAAGCCGACTGTCGGATAAGGAGTGTTATCGGCTGCCTCGAAACCCGCCTTTTCCTACCGTCGGCTCGCCTATTCCCACTCGATCGTGCCGGGCGGCTTCGAGGTGATGTCGAAAACGACCCGGTTGACGCCCGCCACCTCGTTGGTGATCCGGTTCGAGATCTTCGCCAGCACCTCGTAGGGCAGCCGTGCCCAGTCCGCCGTCATCGCGTCGTCAGAGGTAACGACGCGCACCGCGACAACGTTCGAGTAGGTGCGGTAGTCGCCCTGCACGCCGACCGTCTCGAGGGGGGTGAGGACGGCGAAGGACTGCCAGACCTGGCGGTAGAGCCCGTTCTTCTTGATCTCGTCGACGACAACCCAGTCGGCCTCGCGCAGGATGCCGAGCCGCTCCTCGGTAACCTCGCCGAGGCAGCGGATCGACAACCCAGGGCCGGGGAAGGGCTGCCGCCAGACCATGTCCTCGGGCATCCCCAGCTCGGCGCCGACCGCGCGCACCTCGTCCTTGAACAGATAGCGGAGGGGCTCGATGAGCCTGAACCGGAGCCCGGCCGGCAGGCCGCCGACGTTGTGGTGGGTCTTGATCTTCACCGCGCTTGCCGCGGTGTCGGCCGCGGTCGACTCGATGACGTCCGGGTAGAGCGTGCCCTGGGCGAGGAAGTCGATCTCGCCGATCGCCTTCGCCTCGGCTTCGAAGACGTCGATGAAGACGCGCCCGACGATCCGCCGCTTCTCCTCCGGGTCGACAACCCCGCGCAGCGCGTCCAGGAAGCGCGCGCCGGCGTCGACGTAGCGGATTTTCATGTCGAGGTCGCGGTGCATCACGTCGAGAACCCGCTCCGCCTCTTCCCTGCGGAGCAGGCCGTTGTTGACGAAGACGCAGGTCAGCTGGTCGCCGATCGCCCGGTGGACGAGGGTCGCCGCGACCGCGCTGTCGACCCCGCCTGAGAGGGCGCAGAGCACCCGGCCGCCGGCGACCGTGGTGCGGATCGTTTCGACCGCCTCGGCGATGTAGGAGCCCGCCGTCCAGGTCGGGCTGAGCCCGCTGACGCGATAGAGGAAGTTGCGCAGGATGTCGCGGCCGTGAGGCGTGTGGACGACCTCGGGGTGGAACTGGATGCCCATTATCCCGGCCTCGTTGCTGAACGCCGCGTAGGGTGAGTTGGCGCTCCGGGCGAGGGCGCGGAAGCCGGGTGGCATGCGGGGGACGTTGTCACCGTGGCTCATCCAAACCGGCATCTCGGCGGGCAGTCCTGCAAAGAGCCCGGCGGTGTCCTCGACCTCGAGCACGGCGGGGCCGAACTCGCGGTGGGAGCCCGGGGCGACCTCGCCGCCGAGGTGGTGGGCGATCAGCTGCATCCCGTAACAGATGCCGAGGACCGGGATGCCGGCGCGCAGCGCCTCCGGGTCGACCTGGGGCGCGCCTGGGTCGTAGACGCTCGCGGGGCCGCCCGAGAGGATCAGGGCCGAGGGCGACTTCCTGGCCAGCTCCGGCCAGGGCGTGGTGCCGGGGACAAGCTCGCAGTAGACGTTCGCCTCGCGCACGCGGCGCGCGATCAACTGGCTGTACTGCGAGCCGAAGTCGAGGATGAGGACCGTCGCGCGGGTTGGCGGCGCCTCGACCCCCACCGGGCTCCTAGGTTCCCATCCCGACGTGCTGGGAACGCTGCTGGAGCTTGCCCTCGCTGACGATGGCTGGCGCGATAACCAGCTCGACCTTCTGGAATTCCTCGATGTCTCCGGCGCCGCAGACGCCGAGCGCTGAGCGGAGCGCTCCGGCGAGGTTCTGGGTGCCGTCGTCGACGGTCGCCGGCCCGCTCAGGATCTGCGCCAGCGAGGCTTTCACGCCGACCTCGATCCGGGTGCCGCGGGGAAGGTTCGGGTCGGGCGTCGCCATGCCCCAGTTGAAACCGCGGGACGCCGACTCGGCCGAGCCGGCCAGCGGGGACCCGATCATCACCGCGTCGGCACCGCAGGCGAAGGCCTTGCAGACGTCGGCGCCGATCCGCATCCCGCCGTCGGTTATGACGGCGACCCGGCGGCCGGTCCGGCGGAGGTGCTCCTCGCGTGCGGCGGCGACGTCGGCAGTCGCGGTGACCTGCGGCACCCCGACTCCGAGGACGCCCCGGGTGGTGCAGGCGGCTCCCGGCCCGACGCCGACCAGGATGCCGGCGATCCCCTCGTCCATCAGCTCCAGCGCGGTCCCGTAGTGGACCGCATTGCCGGCGACGACGGGGATGCGGAGCTGCCGGGTCAGGTCGGCGAAGGAGAGCTGGGTGTAGGAGCGGGAGATGTGGCGGGCCGTCAGCACAGTGCCCTGGATGACCAGGACGTCCGCCCCGGCCGACTCGACGATCTCGGCCCGCTCGGCCGCTCGCGCCGGGATGGTGGAGACCGCGCAGGGGACGCCGGCGGACTTGATCCGCCGGATCCGCTCCTCGATCAGCCGCGGCTTGGCCGGCTCCCGGTAGAGCTCCTGGAGGAGGCCGTTGATCTCACCGCGGGAGGCCCCTGCAATCCGCCGGATGACCGGGGCGGGGTCGTCGTACTTGGTCTGGACGCCGTCGAGGTTGAGGACCGCGATCCCGCCCAGGCGGCCCATCGCGATCGCGAAGTCGACGTCGACGACGCCGTCCATCGCCGAGCCCCAGATCGGCAGCTCGAGGCGGAGATCGGCAAGCCGAAAAGAGATGTCGACCTCGTCGGGGTTGATCGTGATCCGTCCGGGGACGAGGGCAATCTCGTCGAAACCGTAGGCACGCCGGGCGCGCCTGCCGATCCCGATCTCGAGCCCCGCCGCAAAGGTGTCGACGTCGGCTGCCAGTGTGCTCAAGGGTGTGTTTCTTCCAATGACAGAGGGGCGGGTTCCGCCGATTATAGACAGGCTTTCCGCTTGACCCTCGGACGAAGTGGGGCAGCTTTCTGGAATCCGCGGCCTGCCGTGGAGCACAATCCGAGGCAATGGTTCGGAATGCGCGCCAGGCAGGAGGAAACATCGAGTGAGAAGTTGGAGAGCCCTATCCGCGGCGTTGGCTATCGGCCTGCTGGCCGCCTGCGGCGGCAGCACCCCCTCGCCCGCCCCGGCGGCCAGCTTGGAGCCGGTGACGCTCACCGTCGGGGTGATCCCGATCGTGGACGTCGCGCCGATCTACCTCGGCGTAAACCAGGGCTTCTTCAAGGACCAGGCCCTGACCCTCAGCCTGAAGCTCGCCCAAGGGGGCGCGGCCATCATCCCGGCGGCGGTCTCCGGCGACTACCAGTTCGGCTTCTCGAACACGGTCTCCGAGATCCTGGCCCAGTCCAAGGGGCTGAAGCTGAAGATCGTCTCCCAGGGCGTGCAGACAGGCTCTGATCCGAACAACGACCCGTGGGCGATCCTCGCGACCAACAGTGCCGTCAGCCAGTGCAAGGACCTGGAAGGCAAGACCGTCGCCGTCAACACCTTGAAGAACATCGGCGAGGTCTCGATCAAGGCCGCCTGCGACAAGGGCGGGGTCGACGTCAGCAAGTTCAAGCTGATCGAGATGAACTTTCCCGACATGCTGCCGGCGCTGCAGGCGGGCCGGATCGACGCGATGTGGTCCGCGGAGCCCTTCGTCACACAGGCGAAGCTGGCCGGCGCCCACGTCATCAGCTACAACGTGGTCGCGGTGCAGGCGCACCTGCCGGTGGCCACCTACTTCGCGACCGCCGACTACGCCGGCAAGAACCCGGGCATCGTGAAGCGGTTCGTCGCAGCCGTGAACAAGTCGCTCGACTATGCCAACGCACACCAGTCCGAGGTCCGCTCGATCGTCAACCAGTACGCCAAGATCCCGCCTGCCGTTCTCCAGGCGATGGTGCTGCCCTACTGGTCTCACGACCTCAACAAGCCGGCGATCGACAAGCTGGCCTCCCTGATGGTCAAGTACGGGCTGCTCACCGCGAAGCCCGACCTGGCACAGCTGTACTACTGATCCGAAGCCGCGCGGCCGGCCTCCTCGGCGTCCTCCTGCCACTTGCCGCGCTGGAGCTGCTCACGCGCTCGGGCCTGCTGCCCGGGCACACCTTTCCGCCAGTCAGCGCGGTCGCAGCACGGCTCCTCGCCGAGCTTCCCCAGGGCGGCTTCTGGGCTGACGTCGGCCTCACGCTGGAGGGCTGGGGCCTGGGCCTCGCGCTGGCGACGCTGCTCGCCGTCCCGGCCGGCATCCTGATCGGCTCAAGCCGCCTGGCCTACCGGATGGCGCGGGTGCCGATCGAGTTCCTGCGCCCGATTCCATCCGTCGCGCTGATCCCGCTCGCGGTCCTCATGTTCGGGACCCAGCTGCCCAACAAGCTCTTCCTGGTCACCTTCGCGGCGGTCTGGCCTCTGCTCTTCCAGGCCATCTACGGCGTGCAGGACGTGGACCCGGTGGCCCAGGACACCGCGCGGTCATTTGGCTTCGGACGCCTCCAGCGCCTCTACCTCGTCACGCTGCCCAGCGCCCTGCCGTACATCGCGACCGGGCTGCGAATCTCCTCCTCGGTCGCCCTCATCCTGGCGGTCACCTCGGAGCTGGTGGTGGGCGTCCCCGGTCTTGGCAGGACCATCAACGTGGCCGCCTCGGGCGGGGACTACGCCCTTATGTACGCGCTCATCGTGGTCACCGGCCTGCTCGGCGTGGCCCTCAACGAGACCTTGCGCCGAATCGAGGCCCGCTCTTTGCGCTGGCATCCCTCGCAGCGCTCCCTGGCCGAGGCCACCTGATTTGGCGATCGCCGGCCGGCTGCGCGGTATCGCGATCGAGGCCGTGGTGCCGATCGTCATCCTGCTCGCCTGGGGAGTCTGGTCGGCGCGCGCCGAAAGCTTCTTCTTCCCGCCTCTCACCGACATCCTCCGGAGCTTCCGGGAGAACTGGCTCTTCGCAAGGGTGCTCCCCGACGTGGTGCCCAGCCTTGGCCGCCTGGTCGCCGGCTACTCGCTGGCGGCGGGCTTCGGGATCGTGCTCGGCGTGCTGATCGGCTCCTCCCGTGCGGCCCGGTCGGCGGCCGGGCCCTGGGTCGAGTTCCTGCGCGCGATCCCGCCGCCGGTGCTGGTGCCGTTCGCCATCCTGACCTTCGGCATCGGCTCCCAGTTCAAGGTCTTCGTCATCGCCATCGGCTGCGTCTGGCCGGTGCTGCTGAACACGATCGACGGCGTCCGCGGCATCGAGCCGGTGCTCCTCGAGACGACCGCCTCGTACCGCATCGGCTGGCTCGACCGGATGCGCTTCGTGTTGCTCCCGGCGGCCAGCCCGCGCATCTTCGCCGGGATGCGCTCAGCTCTCTCGCTTTCACTGATCCTGATGGTCATCAGCGAGATGCAGGCCAGCACCAACGGGATCGGCTTCTTCGTGCTCCAGTCGCAGCGCTCGTTCGCGATTCCCGACATGTGGTCGGGGATCCTGCTCCTGGGGCTCCTCGGCTACGCGTCGAACGCGATCTTCGTGGTGATTGAAAGGCGTGTGCTCCGCTGGCACCGGACGGCCCAGGCCAGCGCGATCGAGCAGGCCGCCTGATGCTTTCGGTTGAGCACCTGGGCAAGTCCTTCGGCCCGATGGTCGCCATCAAGGAGCTGAACTTCGAGGTGCGCGAGCGCGAGTTCCTCTCCGTCGTCGGCCCTTCGGGCTGTGGCAAGACGACGCTGCTGCGCTGCGTGGCGGGCATCCTGCCGCTCAGCTCCGGCCGCGTCATCGTCAAAGGCAAGCTGGTCACGGGGCCGCCCGAGCAGATGGCCCTGGTCTTCCAGGAGTACGGCCGCTCGCTCTTCCCCTGGCTGACAGTGGAGCGGAACGTGCGCCTGCCGCTCGTCCGCAAGCGCCTCGCCGAGCCGGAACGGAGGCGGCTGGTCGAGGACAGCCTGGTCGCCGTCGGGCTGGCCGAGTTCGGCGGGCACTTTCCCTGGCAGCTGTCCGGCGGCATGCAGCAGCGGGTGGCCATCGCCCGGGCGCTCGCCTATCAGCCCCAGGTGCTGCTGATGGACGAGCCCTTCGCCTCCGTCGACGCCCAAACGCGGGCCGAGCTGGAGGACCTCCTCCTCCGGGTCTGGCAGGAGTTCGGGGTGACGATCCTGTTCGTCACCCACGACATCGACGAGGCCGTCTACCTGGGTGATCGGGTCCTGGTCTTGACACCTCGTCCGACTGAGGTGCAGGAGATCGTCGAGGCGAACCTCCCGCGGCCACGCGACCAGCTCGCGACCAAGGAGCTGCCGGAATTTGCCCGCCTGCGGGCTCATGTCTACCGCTCGATCAAAGCCGGCGGCCGGTAGTCTTGAGGCGGCGATGATGAAGCGGCTCGAGTACCTGCACGGGATCACCGACCAGGAATGCGACCTGCTCCGCAAGCTCGGCGTCCGGCACACCAACCAGCTCGTCCACGCCACGACCCTGGTCATCGACCGGAAGCGGATCGAGCGCCGCTGCGGGATTCCCGAGGAGCGGCTCTACGCCCTCGGCCAGCAGGCGTCCCTGATGGAGATCTCCGGTTTGCAGCGCCACCTTCGGGTCGTGATGCGGCTGGGCGTCAGCACCCTGCGCCAGCTGGCCGGGGCCGACCCGGCGGATCTCCACCGGCAGCTTGTCGAAGCGATCGGGATCGGCGCGCCGACGACGTCGGACGTGCAGTACTGGGT
>JALZAP010000343.1 GCA_030948245.1 Candidatus Dormiibacterota bacterium
GCCTCCGACGCCGGCGCCGGCAGGGAATCGCTGGAGTCGATGCAGCGCGAGGTGCGGCGGATGTCGGTGCTGGTCGAGGACCTGCTCACCCTGACCCGCCTCGACAGCCCGGGCGAGCGCGAGCCGGCGCGGGAACGGATCGACCTTGACCAGACCATTACCGAGGTGGTGGACGAGGAGTCGGTGCGGGCGCCCGACCAGCGGGTCGAGGTCATCGCCGACAGCCCGGGGCAGTCGGTCGTTCTGGGTGACGCCGAGCAGCTCCGCAGGGTCATCCTCAACCTGGCCAACAACGCCCTGGCCCACGCGCCCGGCGGCACCCACACCTGGCGCACGCGCGTCGAGGGCGGCGACGTGGTGGTCACTCTCAGCGACCAGGGCCCGGGCATCCCGCGCGAGGCGCTGGGGCGAGTCTTCGACCGCTTCTTCCGCGCGTCCACCGAACGCCGCTCCAACGGCTCAGGGCTTGGGCTCGCCATTGTGAGGTCGGTGGTGGAGGCCCACGGCGGGCGGATCGAGGCGACCAATGACGCGGGCGGAGCCACCCTGACGGCCCGCCTGCCGCTGGCGCCTACTTCAGTCGGCGGACCTGCAGCCTGAAGAAGCCCTCATCGTCGCCGTCGGTGGCGTCGAGGACGGTGACCTCCTGGCCATCCATGCGCAGCGAACGCGGCACCTGCTCGGCCGGCTCCCCGAGGTCGAGCCAGACCTCGAGGCTCTCACCCTTGGCCATGCGCTCCAGCTGCAGCCGCGTCTTGACGTAGTTGAGCGGACAGCCGGTGCCGCGTAGATCAAGGGTGGGTGCCCCGGTCACGCTCATCCCTGCGGCAGGTACGGGGCCAGCGGGCCGAACCACTGGTTGATCTGGGCGAACTGGCCGGTGAACAGCAGCAGGCCGACCACCACCAGCAGCGCCCCCGAGACCGACTCCACCACCCGCGCGTGGCGGTTGATGGCGCGGATGACGGGGCGGCCGCGGTTGATCGCCAGCGCCACCGCCAAGAAGGGGATGGCCAGCCCGGCGCAGTAGATCAGCATCAGGCCGGTGCCGCCGGCTAGGTCATGCGCCGAGGCCCGCAGGATGATGGCGGTGAGGATCGGCCCCACGCACGGCGTCCACCCCAGGCCGAAGGCGGCGCCCACCAGCAGCGCCGACCCGGGGCTGCCGCCGGGCAGGCGATGGGCAAGCTGAAGCCGGGCCTCGCGGTAGAAGAACCCGAGTCGGAAGACCCCCAGGAACTGGAGGCCGAGGAAGATGACCAGCACCGCCGCCACCTGGGTGAGCAGGTCCTTGTAGTCGAGCGGCAGCCGGATGACCAGGGCCCGGAAGACCGCGAAGATGAGGATGAACACCGCCGAGAAGCCGGCGACGAAGAGCCCGGCGTTGAGCATCATGCGTCGATGGGTGACGCCCGGCTCGAGGCTGGCGCCGCCCAGGTAGGCCAGGTATCCCGGCACCAGCGCCAGGACGCACGGCGACAGGAATGAGAGCAACCCGCCGATGAAGGCGGCGATCGGATCTACGCCCTGGAGCATGCAATCTCAGAATACCCGCGTATTGCGGGCGAGCCCGGTGCCTGAGCCTAAGCGGCGCGGAAGATCGCTGAGACTTGGACCGAGGCGTCGTGGGGCAGTTCGGTGGTCGGCAGCACCGTCCGATGATGACGGCCATGAACGCCGAAGATCTGGTAGAGCGCCTGGGAGGCGCCGTCAGCGACACGGCCGGGGTTCTCAAAGCCCTCGGCGCTGCGCACCAGGACGTTGATGGTCATCACCTGCTGGATTCGGTCCAGGCTGCCGAGCTCGACGCGCACCAGCGCGATGATGTTGTGGACGCAGAGCTGGGCGGCACGGGCCGCGGTACGGACGGGGACCTCCTCGCCCACCCTGCCGACATGGCGGATCTCCTCCCCCCAGCGGGGCAGAACCCCGGGGGTGTAGAGGATATGCCCCACCCGACGGACGTTGGAGAGGTCCTCCGGGTACGCGGGCGGAAGGGTGAGGGTGAGGCCGCTGAGGACCTGCTCAGGCGTGCTTGTCGTGGGAATTGGTGCAGGTGCAGGCACCCCCCAAGCCTAGGAGCCGACCCCGGTCGAAG
>JALZAP010000001.1 GCA_030948245.1 Candidatus Dormiibacterota bacterium
CACCGAGCTCGTGCGCCGCGACGTGTGCGACGGCCGCGGCCTGGCCGGCAGCGTACGCGGCATGCCGTGCTGCCCCACTCAGGTCTCTGGCTGCGGCGTTTGCATGGCCGGCCGCCGTGCGAGCCTGGGTCATGGTGATCTCGCCGCGCGCCCAGGCCCGCCCGCGTTCAATCGCGCGACGTGGCCGCGGGTCCTCAGGCTGAGCTGACTCGAAGAGGTCCAGGACGTGCGCCGCGCAGGTTGCCGCCCATAGGGCGAGAAGCTGGTGATCCGAATCGGTGAGGGTCCCACCGCGGCGGATCGTCACGAAACGAGGGTCGCGGTCTTTCGGGAGGATCACGCCCAGCACCCATCTGCTCGCATCTGCCCAACGTCCAATACGACGGCGAACCGATAGACGTTCACTTGCGGGCTCCTCAGCGAGTAGTTGGCATCCTCCAGAATTCTGTCGAGTCGCCGAACACATTGGATCACCAAGAGCCTTGTGGTCGAGGACCAAGAGAGACTGCTGCATCGGTCGGGTCGAGGATCGCCTCAGCCCTGTCCCCCAGCTCATCGGCAAACCCGCAGGCTGGGACCTGGCAATGCTGGAACGCGGTGATCCCGGCGCCACAAGGCTGCGGGTGCGGCCCAATCGGCCCGCGTTGAGACTTGCCTGGCCTGAAACTAATTGGACCGATCAGGACGTCTAATCATCGTCAAGATGGCGCCGGCGACGGACGATGACACGATTCGAGACGCATCGGCGGGTGACTCCGCCGCTTTCAGCGCCCTCCTCAGTCCATTGCTCGATCCGGCCTTCAAGTTGGCGACCCTCCTTCTCCGCGATCGCGCCGAGGCAGAGGACGCGGTCCAGGAAGCTGCCCTTCGAGCGTGGACCCGGCTACACCAGCTCCGCGGAGATCGGGATCACCTGAGGTCTTGGTTTCTCACCATCGTGGCCAACCAATGCAAGACGATGCGTCGAAGGGCCTGGTGGCAGGTGATCAAGCTTCCTCACCTGGCCAAGGCCCAAGGATCGGCAGAGGAGGCTGCCGTCCGCGATCTTGACCTTCGTCGAGCAATCGAGCGGCTGGACACGGCGGATCAGTTCGCCCTCGCTTTCTACTACCTGGACCTACCCCTGAGCGAGGCGGCGATGGTGATGGGCGTCCCGCTGAGCACCGCGAAATCGCGCATCTACAGGGCGGTGACCAGGCTACGCAAGGACGCCACTCTTGATGAGGTCCTCGCCATATGAGGAACGAGATGAAGCGGGCGTTTGACCAGATGCTGGATGCGCCGCATCCTGCCTTTGAGGCAAGCTTGCGAGCCCGCTTGGACGCGGGGCCTGGACCGAAGGAGGCGGGGATGCCGCAGCGATTCCTTCAGCTCGGGGCCGCGGCCGCCGCGATGATCGTCTTGGTCGTCGTGTCGTTTAGCTACCTGTCAGCGCTCTCCCATCACGGGCAACCCCGACCGGGGCCCGGATCCGTTGGTGGATCGCCAACGCCGTCCATCTCGCCCGCATCATCACCGACCCCGGTCGCCAATCCGAGTTGCTCGGGCACGTATATGGTCAGTGGCAACACTCTGACCGCGACCGTCACGACCGACGGCGCGCCAATTCTCGTTATCGTGCAAAAGTCGGACCAGGATGGCGATCCCAGCGGAAAGGGATTGCAACATCAACTACCCCGCGGGCAATCGACATCGACCTTCACATTCCAGGTCAGGCCTCCCGTCACCCGCGTCACGATCGTGTTGAACGGGCCGGGAGGCACCATTGCCAATTGCGAAGCCTCCCCCGTGGGTTAGGGCGGCGCGATGGGGATGAGTGAGAATCGTCGGGGTATACGCCAGGAGTTGCTGAGCGCCGAGGTGGCGGCTGCATTGGTCAATGCTGCTAGGCCTCTCACCCTGGGCGAACTGTCGAGTTGCCTAGGTCAGCACTTCCGCTCGCTGGCGTACGTGCTCGCGGCGGACGGTCGGGAGGGCACGATCGAACGGCACGAGGGTGGCTTGTACTCTCTGATGCGGGCCCCGGGCCTGGACGAACTGATGCAATTCGTCCACGTTTGTGAGCTTAAGTGGCAAGTTGATGACCGCCTCGAGTTGACGCGAGGGCGTTCGGACGGTTCACAAGCTCCTCACGGGCCAGACTGAAGTGCTATTGAGCGCATCGTGTTCCATCCGCCGCGAAGGGGAGGGATGGCAGGGAACGGATCCGACCTCTCGCGGTCCCTGAACCCCAATGGCCCGGGCCTCTCGAGATAGTCTGACCTCGTCTCTGCACCGCAAGGCAGCAGGTTCGATTCCTGCCGGGCGCACTCTATGCTTTTTCGTGGATGCCCACTGACCCCGCGATCGGTGGACGGCGGCCGCTGTCCGGCAACCGGCTGGCGCTGGTGGGCGCCGTCCTCTACTTCCTGGAATGGGTCGCCATCCTGGGTTTCGGCGCCGGCGCGGTGCCCGCCGACCCCGGCACCAGCGCCAAAGACATCGTGGCCGAGTACTCGCAGCATGCGACGGCCATCGCCCTGGCAGCGGGGTGGTACAGCCTTGTCCTGCCCGGTCGCATCCTCTTCGTGGCTGCCGTCAAAGACGGGCTGCGGCGCTCGGGGGCCGGCAGCATCCTCGCCGACTTCGCGGTCGGGGCGATGACGCTGAGCGTCGCCCTCGAGGTCTCCGCCTTCATGGTCGCGGCCGGCGCGGGTCACGCGGCGACCCACGGAGCGGACCAGTCCACCATCCTCGGCCTCGATGCGGCAGCCAACTGGCTCGACCTGGCCCTCGCGGCCCCGGTCGGCCTATCGGTGCTGGGACTGTCGGTCGCGATGCTGTGGTCGCGTGCTTTTTGGACCTGGCTCTGCTGGCTGGGTATCGCCGCTGGCGTGGTGGGCTGCGTGCACGGCGTCATCGCCGGCGCGGCCTTTGACAAGGCTTCTTTCTACGGTGTCGCCGACTCCGCGGCATTCATCGGAGTGCTCGCGGCCTGGCTCTGGATAATCGTCACGGCCATCGTGCTGTTCCGGGCACGGGGGCAGAAGCCCGTCGTCGCAGCCTGAGCGCTCGGCGGGCGAAGCCCGCCGCCTGGCGTTGTCGGCGCAGGCCTTCGGACGCTGTCCCGCCGTTTGCGCGGTTCGGCACAATGGCACCGTGGCCCTCGATGGTTTTCCGGCCCATCTTCGCCACACCGCGGCCGGCGGACGAGCAGATCCCGCTCTCGTGGCTCGACCGGCGCCTGTCGTCGACATCACCGGCGTGACCGCGATTGAGCGGTGGGCTGGGGAGACGAGATGAGAGCCGCAGTTTGCACGGCGTACGGCCCGCCTGAGGTGCTCCAGATCAGGACTGTGCCCGACCCGCGTCCCCGGAACAGGGAAGTGTGCATCCGGCTCGTCGCGACCTCGGTCACAGCCAGCGACTGCATCGTGAGAGGCCTCAAGCTGCGCGGCATCTACCGTCCCCTCATGCGAGTGGCGTTCGGTATCAGGGCGCCGCGTAAGGGGATTATCGGCATGATCGCGGCCGGCGAGATCGAGTCGGTCGGCCGCGAGGTGACGTCCTTCAAGCCTGGTGACCAGGTTTTCGGAATGGACGGTTTCCGCGCCGGTACATACGCAGAGAAGGTGTGCTGGCCGAGCTCCTCGCTCGCTCGCCGACCTGCCGACCTCACCTACGAGGAATCCGCCGCCCTACCCTACGGCGGGCTGATCGCCTCGTTCTTCGTGCGCCGTCTGAAGATTCGGAAGGGCCACCGGGTGCTGGTTTATGGAGCTTCCGGGGCCATCGGGACTTCGGCGGTGCAGCTGGCAAGGCATCTCGGTGCCGAGGTGACGGGCGTATGCAGCACCGTGAACCTGGAGCTTGTGCAGTCGCTGGGTGCGAAGTCGGTCATCGACTACACGAAGGACGACTTCACAGATGGGGGCCGGCGCTACGACATCATCTTCGACGCCGTTGGCAAGCGGAAGAGTGCAAAGGCAATGCTCAATGCGGGCGGGGCACTTGCAGCGGGCGGAGTGGCGATGTCGGTCGATGACGCGTTCCCCAGGACCAAGAGCTCGGACCTGTTGGCGCTGAGGGAACTCGCCGAGAGCGGAGCGTTTCGGCCAGTCATCGACCGTCGCTTTTCGCTCGATGAGATTGTGGAGGCGCACCGCTACGTCGACCTGGGTCACAAGAAGGGCAACGTGATCGTCACAATCTCGCCAAGCTGATTGCCTCACCGGTCGCGCAGGAGAGTCGATCGGTCTCCGTCCGACGGTCGTGATTGGCCTCTACGCTCGGGCGTCTTAACAAAGCCCAAAGGTTCCTACTCTGTATGGCTGGGTGCACGATTTATACAGCTCTGTACGATCCGGCTCCGGCACTCAGCAGCGCCTGGCGAATTCGTAAGGGATTGTCCGAAGGGTTTCCTCGATCTCGGTTGGTGATATGAGTTGACCAGCTCCCGGCTCGACCTGAAGCGGTCCCAGGTCCTGGCGTTCCGGCGACACGCCGGCGCACTCGACGAGCGGCTCCCCCGCGCACAGGGCTCGCTTCGGCGTGCAGCGTGGGCAGGGCTGCAGGACAGCATGCCGCGAGCCGCTCTCCTATCGATCCACGCACGGGTCGAGGGAACCGGGCCATCCACGTGGGAGGACCCATCGCTCGTCCAACTCTGGGGGCCGCGCCACAACGTCTTCGTCGTCCCCGCACGCGACCGCGCCCTCTTCTCGCTTGGGACACTGCCCGACGACGCGAAAGGACGGCGGCGGGCGGAGGACCTCGCCAGCCGGCTTCACGCGTTCCTCGGCGGCACGCGGATGCCCTATGCAGAGGCGGGACGCGCTCTCGGCGTGCACCCCAACAGCCTCAGGTACGCATCACCGACCGGCACCGTCCTGATCCGCTGGGAAGGCGCGCGGCTGCCGACCGTCTGGACCGTGGCGCCACCTGAGGTGGATCCGCGTGAAGCCCGCCTCGAGCTGGCCCGTCGGTACCTGCACATCTACGGACCGGCCACGTCCCATGCCTTTGCTTGGTGGGCGGGGATCGGCACGCGGCACGCCGTCACGGCGTTCGAGGCTCTCCGAGAGTCGCTGGCGCCGGTCCGAACACCGGTTGGCGACGCGTGGATTCTCACCTCCGACGAGCCGGCGCTCCGCGCCGGGCGGCGGCCAGTGGCGCCGGCCCGCCTCCTCCCCAGCGGCGACGCCTACCTCCTCTTCCAGGGAGTCGATCGCGAACTCCTGGTCCCTGACGCCGACCGCCGCCGCGCGCTCTGGACTCCGCGCGTCTGGCCGGGTGGCGTACTGGTCGACGGCGAAGTCGTAGGGACATGGCGACGCGCTGATGCAACGTTGACGGTCCAGCCCTGGAGCCGGCTGTCCCGCGCGGCGCGAGAGGCGGTCGAGACGGAGGCAGAGGCCCTACCCTTGCCAGGCGTCCGGGGGCCGATCACCGTCCGCTGGGAAGACTGACACTTCAACTCGACGTCAACGTCGGCTGGGCTCCCGCGGCCATGGCCGCCGCGAACTGCGTCAGCCGGCCGACTGCCCATACCAGCTGAGGACACGCATTGCCCGGAGCGTGTTCCACCGGCTGGGCCGACCATCGCCCTCCTCGAGGGTGAAGTGGACCTTGCCGGGATGGGTGTTCTCCAGCAGCCATCTGCCATCGGGCTGCTGCTTGGATCGGAGCAAGTCAATTGCTTCGCCCAGCCGCTGGTCCGGGAGATCGCCAGCGGCCCGGAAGTACTCCAGGCCGCGCAATACGTCGTAGTGCCAGCGGGTTGGAAACGAGAATTGCAACCAGGCCGGGTCGACCACTTCGCCGGTGCTCTTACGCCGGAACAGCTTTCGTTCGAGGAGGTACTCCTCACCCCGGCGTCGAGCCGCGGTGGATTCCGCCGAGCCACCGGTTGCGCGCTCGTGCGCCAACAGCCCTTCCAGCACGCGGATCGTGGTCGCGAACGAAGAGCGAACCGAACCGTTCTCCACCTCGCAGTTCCACCCGCCGTCGTCGAGCTGCTCACCAAGCAGCCTGGCGACCACGCCATCGACATCCTGATCAAAGTAGGCGCCAAGCACGATGACCATACCGTTGATGCACGGCTCGACCTCGCCGGCAAAGAACGGCTGACCGGCGTGCTCCCAACGGCAGTGGTCTCTCACCAGCGCCACCGCCCGGCGCGCCTGGTCACAACGTGGGTCGATCCCGAGATCACGCAGCAGCAGGAGACTGTATGCCGTGGCGGTCCAGGGCTGGCCCTCGTCGTCGGACGGGCCGCCGTGATCGGACCACCACCGCGCGGGGAACAACGCGCCCCCCTCCCACTGGCCTTCCTCGCCCTGCAGGGCCAGCAGCCGGGCGCCCCACCCCTCAGTGGCCACCCGCGCCCGCTCCGCCGATACGACCTCAGCTGGGGCATCGGCAAGGTAGCGCAATGCCTGCCATCGGATCGAAGGGTCGGAATCGAGCATCCACTCCAGCACGGTCACTGGCCGAGACTAGCTAACCAGTGATGGGTCTGGCAATCCTTGACCGGGATTTTCCTGATGGCCTGCGCATCGTGTGGTCCGACGAGCGTGGAAGGGTGCATCGGTAGTGTTGCGACACACCGATCACCGCACGGAGGTAAAGAAATGACCGGGTCCGTCGTCGATGCCGGCGCCGTCGCCTTCAAGAACGATTACTGACCTCGGACGGCTCTGCCACCTGCCGCATGACCTTCCGGACGCGTTCTTAGGAGAGGCAGGCCTTCGGCCAGGCTCGTAGGACCCTAGGGTTGCCGCGTGGACGAGCTGGTCATCGAACAGGTGCTTCACGCCATCGATGGCGCCGACTGGGCACGGCTCAGGTTCCTGCTCCACCCCTACCTGCACTGGTCGACCACCGACGGCACCAGGATCCGCGGTCGAACGAACGTGCTGGCACGACTCCGGGAATTCCCTCCGACGGGTCCGCCGCGCATTCATGAGCTGCGGGACGGGCAGATCTATCGCTGGGTCGAAGGGACGCCGAAGCGGTGCTGAGAACGGGGATGACGCGCCGTCCGGGGCGTCAGGCATCGAACGTGCCGTCAGCGGCTCGTAAGCGCGAGCTTGGCGCCGAGTGCGACGAACGAACCAGCGAATACTCGGCGTACCCAGGTCATCGCGCGTGGGCGCGAGATGAGGTGGTTCCGCACCGAGGCGGCGAAGATTCCATAGCCGGCGAAAACCACCAGCGTGACCGCCATGAAGACAGCGCTCAGGAGTGTCATACGGAGAAGCGCCCCGGGCTCATCGACATTTACGAACTGAGGCAGAAAGGCAAAGAAGAAGAGTGTGAGCTTGGGGTTCAGCAGGTTGATGAGAATCGCGGAGACGATGACCCTGGCCGAGGAGCGTGGAGTCGCTCCCTTGTCCACGGAGAGGGCACCTTTTTCGCGGATTGTGCTCCAGGCCAGGTAGAGCAGATAGCCCACACCCAGGTACTTCAAGGTCTGAAAAGCGAGCGCGCTCGCGTGAAGGAGTGCCGCCAGGCCGGCGACCGCCGCGATCATATGGGGAACGATGCCGAGGGTGCACCCGATCGCCGCGACGACGCTCGCGCGGGCGCCGCGTGAGACGCCGGCAGCCACCGTGTACAGAACGCCAACGCCAGGTGTGATGACGATGACCAGTGTCACCACGAAGAATTCGATCGTCACGTGATGCTGAACCCGCCATCCACCACCAGCGTCTGGCCGGTTATGTACGACGACGCGTCGCTCACCAGGAAGACAGCCGCCGCGGCCAGCTCGGCGGGATCGCCTTCACGGCCCATCAGCACCCTTGGCATCTGGGAGTCGAGGTAACCCGGCCGGAACTGCTCGGTCATCTCCGAGGGGAAGAAGCCAGGCGCAAGGGCGTTGACCCGGATTCCCCGCCGGCTCGTCCACTGTTGGGCCAGGTCGCGCGTCAGCCCGATGATCGCGGCCTTGCTGGACGAGTAGGCGGCCTGGGGCAGGGCGGCGGTCGTGATCCCGAGCACGCTGGAGATGTTGAGTATCGCGCTCCCCGGTTGCATTACGCGTGCGCAGGCCTGGGCCATCCAATACGACCCGTTGAGGTTGGTCTCGATCACCTTGCGGAACTCGTCGGGCGTCTCTCTGAGCGCAGCCACTGCCGTCCCGACGCCGGCGCTGTTGATCAGGATGTCGACCCGCCCGAAGGCCGCCATCGCATCGGACACCGCCTTGCTGCATTGATCCGGATCGGAGACGTCGACCTGGACTGCCAGGGCTTGCCGCTCCGCGGATCCAAGCGTCCGCTGCAAATCCCGCAGGCGGTCCAGCCGCCGGGCTGCGAGAGCCACCGTCGCACCCGCTTCCGAAAGGGCATGCGCGAAAGCCACGCCCAACCCGGCTGAAGCTCCAGTCACGACAGCTACCCGCCCATCCAGGCGAAATCGATCCAGCACCTGCGCCATGGCCTGCGCCGAGAGAATAGCGCCGACCTTCCCTATCGTTAGGCGTCCGAGCTTGCCGTGACCGACGACCGATCCTTGAAAGAGCACGACCGGCTCCACGCGGTGGATGCCGTGTTGAAGGACGGCTCAACGGTCCATCTCCGAACCGCCAACAGCAGCGACCGGGAGATGCTGGCCGCCTTTTACGAGTCGCTCTCGCTCGAGTCGCGCTACCTCCGCTTCTTCGGTGGCATCTCCCACTTCGAGCACCTCATCGACCGCTGGATCGAGGGCGGAGCTCTCGGACTGGTGGCCCTCCAGGGCGGCCATCCCGTCGGCCATGCCTACTACGGCCTCATCAGCCCACGCCGTGCCGAGGCAGGGTTTGCGGTTGCCGACCGGATGCAGGGCCACGGGTTGGGCACCCTCCTGGTCGGGCAGCTCGCTGCGATCGCCTCCGCTGCCGGCGTCGAAGAGTTCGAAGCGACGGTGCTGGCAGAGAACCATCAGATGCTCGACGTCTTCCGGGATAGCGGCTTTCCGATCCGCACCCGCTCGAAGGTCGGGGAGATCGGCATCGAGTTTCCGACCTCCCTTTCGGCCGAGGCACGGCGCCGCTTCGAGGATCGTGACCGCCTCTCGGCGGTGTCGGCGATGCGGTCCTTCCTGCAGCCGGGGGCAGTCGCGGTGGTGGGCGCTTCGCGAGACCCGGCATCGATCGGTGGTCGCGTCTTCCACAACCTTCTCAGCAGTGGCTATCCAGGTCCCGTCCACGCCGTCAACCCCGCCGGTGGCGAGGTGGAGTCGGTGTCGGCCAGTGCATCGATCGGCGACGCGCCAGGACCTGTCGAGTTGGCGGTGGTCGTGGTCCCGAAGGGGGCGGTGGCAACCGTGGCCCGCGAGTGCGCGGCCAAAGGCGTGCGATCGCTTGTCGTCATCTCATCGGGCTTTGCGGAGACAGGTGAGGACGGTGCAGAGAGGCAGGCGGAGCTGGTCAGCATCTGCCGGACCGCCGGCATGCGCCTGATCGGACCCAACTGCATGGGCATCATGAACACCGATCCCGCGGTCCGGCTCAACGTCACCTTCGGTCCCAGCTTCCCGCCTCACGGCCGGGTCGGCTTCATGTCTCAGAGCGGCGCGCTCGGGCTCGCCGTCATCGATCACGCTCGAGCGCTGGGCATCGGCCTCTCCTCCTTCGTCTCGGTAGGCAACAAGGCCGACATCTCCGGCAATGACCTGCTCCAGTACTGGGAGGAGGATCCTGCCACCGACGTCTGCATCCTCTACCTGGAGTCGTTCGGGAATCCGCGCAAGTTCGCTCGAGTCGCGCGACGCGTCTCTCGCCGGAAGCCGATCGTCGCCGTCAAGAGCGGCCGTTCGGCCGCCGGCGCCAGGGCGACGTCCTCGCATACCGGGGCACTGCTGGCTGCCTCCGAGGTGACCGTCGACGCGCTCTTCCGGCAGGCAGGAGTGATTCGCACCGACACCCTGTCGGAGCTCTTTGACGCCGTGAAGCTGCTCGCCACCCAGCCCCTGCCGGGCGGCTCGCGGGTGGCCATCGTGACCAACGCCGGCGGCCCGGGCATCCTCTGCGCCGACAGCTGTGAGGCGGCCGGCCTGCGCGTCCCGGAGCTGTCGGAAGACCTACAGGCCCAGCTCCGGCCACTCTTGGCGGCCGAGGCGTCGACTGCCAACCCTGTTGACATGATCGCCTCTGCCACACCGCACCAGTACCGCACGGTGCTCGAGTTGGTGGCCGGGTCAGCGGAGGCGGACGCCGTGATCGTCATCTTCATTCCTCCCCTGGCGATCGGCAGCGAAGAGGTGGCGACGGCGATTCGTTCCAGTCGGGTTCCGGGAGACGTCAGCCTGCTCAGCGTCTTCATGTCCTCCGAGCAGCTCACCGGGCCGCACGCGATACCGACCTACTCCTTTCCCGAGGAGGCCGCCCGGGCCCTGGGCCACGCGGTCCACTACTCGACCTGGCGCCGCACACCGGAAGGCCAGGCTCCTGTGCTGGGGGGGATCAGCGCAGACGAGGCAAAGGCCGTGCTGGCCACCGCGATCGCAACCGGCGGCGGCTGGATGGAGCCGGTGGCAGTCCTCCAGCTGCTCGCCTGCTACGGCCTCTCCCCCGTCGAATCCCGTGTGGCCGGGTCCGCGCTCGAGGCCGCACGCGCCGCGGCGGCGCTGAAGGGTCCGGTCGCGCTGAAGGCGATCGGGCCAGGCCTGCTCCACAAGACCGAGGCCGGCGCTGTCCGCCTCGGCCTGCGAGGCCGAGAGGCCGTTCTGCGGGCGGCGACCGAGATGGAGACGGCGTTGCGAGGCGCCGGCCAGCCGCTCATCGGCTTCCTTGTTCAGAGAATGGCATCGGGCGGGATCGAGATGCTGGTCGGTGTCGTCAACGATCCCAGCTTCGGTCCCGTCCTCGCCTGTGGCGCCGGCGGTACAGCCACCGAGCTGGTCAAAGACATCGCTGTCAGGATCACGCCGCTGACCGAGGAGGACGCGCGCGCCATGCCCCGCGCGCTCGCAACCTTCCCTCTGCTGGATGGCTACCGTGGCGCCCCCAGGGCGGACGTCGGGGCGCTGGAACAGCTACTCCTTCGGGTCAGCGAGCTGGTGGAGTCGAACCCGGAGATCGCCGAGATCGACCTGAACCCGGTCATCGTCCATACCAGCGGTGTATCCGTCGTGGACGCAAGGGTACGGCTCCAGGAGGCTCGCTCGCAGCCACTGCCGGGTACGCGATAGGGCGCGTTTCTCAACGCGACGGGTAGTCAGGAAGCCTCGGAGGCTTTCGTACCAAACGTTCAGCTTACTTTCCACTTGTTTTGGTCCGTTCGGCTCCAGTGGTAGTTCTACTGGTAGGGGGGAACCGGTTCCCGTAAGCGCAGGAGGCTCAACCCTATGCCGCCGACCCCCCAAGTGGCCGAGCGTGAACCCCGGTCCGCTGCCTGGCTCAGGCTCATCATCTTCGTAGCACTCCTCGGCTTGGTGCTGGGCTCTTCCATCATCTCGGCCCAGGCCAGAGTCACCCCACCCAAGCTTTATCCGTGGAGCGCCAGCCAAGGGTCGGTATCCCTGGACTGTGTGCGTGTGAACGATCGTGGCTTCTATTACTGCAACGGGCGGTACGCGGCTCCACTGACGGACGCCAAGGTCGTTCGCTCCTTCACCGGGGGTGCGACGGTCACCTACTACCATCAAGCGGTGAGCTGCCAGCCGACCACCAGTTCCTACGGCCGCTGGGCCTGCAGCTGGACACTCACTTAGAGCCAGACGCCAACCAACCTAAGCCGGCCCCGCACCGGGTCCAGCCGCTCGCCGATTGGACCTCCGTGCCGACTGCGAACGCTGCTTCGGGCTTTGCTGTGTCGCTCCGGCCTTCTCGGCCTCGGCCAACTTCGCCATCGACAAGCCCTCCGGGCAGCCGTGTCCAAACCTGGCGCAGACCTGGGCGCCGCCGATCTGACCGGCTGCATCCTTCTGGCCCAAATCCCAGCTCGATTCGGCAAGGAGCGACCTGGATACGAAGCTCCCGGCGTCAGTCACACGTCCAGCGCACTGGCGACAACGCTCGAGGTCGAGGGTCACATCCTCCGGTGGGGAGGCGCCCAGAAGACAAGGACCCTGAGGTCGGCCTCGATCGCATGGAAGCGGTGCTCCACCCCCGCCGCCACGAAGACCAGGCTTCCCGACTTGACTGCATGGTCCTCGTCCCCGACCCGGATCCGGCCGGCGCCCTCGATCACGTAGTAGACCTCGTCCTCGGCGTGGGGCTGCTGGCGGTCGGTGACGCCTTTTGGCCAGACCGCCAGCCCGCAGGAGAGCAGATCTGACGCAAGGAAGTCGATGTAGCCGTGGCCATCGGCGTCACGAGGCCGTGGATCCAGGTCGGATATCTCAAACGCCTTCACTCCTCGCCTCCTGGCCGGTCCAATTGGGCGACCCGGGACAGTGCCCCTCTAAGAGTCGCCACCTCCTCCGAGCTCAGCTTTGCCAGGAACCCATTCCGGATCCCCTTCGCATAGACGGGCCACGCCCGCCGCAGGGCGCTTCTGCCCTGCTCGGTAAGGGTGAGCGTCACCCCCCGCCGATCGTCGGCCGACCGCTGCCGCTCGACAAGGTGCGCCGCCTCCAGCTTGTCCGCCAGGCGGGTCGCCCCGCTCCGTGTCAGAACCAGCTCACTGCCGAGATCCTTCAACCGCAGCCGCCCATCGGAGGCGCCGGAGATCGCCACCAGCACGTCGTACCACACCAGGGGGACGTGTCCGGCGCGTTCCAGGTCGCGCTCGATCGCAGCGATCACGAACGCGTGAGCCTTGAGGAACCAGCGCCACGCCTCCAACCCGGAGCTGTCAATCACCCGGGGAATAATGTTGCCATTCGGGATTGTTGCATTCTGCAATCATTTGCCGAACTAGAGGTAACACAGGACATGGCGATGGCGATTCCGCTCACGCGTTCGATAGCCGGTACCGAAGTGCCCGCGGCGGGGCTCTGGGCCTTCGACGCCGGCCATACCGAGGCGGCCTTTGCGGGCACCCACCTGATGATCAACAGGGTGCGGGGCCGCTTCGATCGCGTCACCGGCTGGCTGGACGTGGCCGAGAATCCGGAACGGTCGAAGGGAGAGCTGGTGATCGACACGCGCAGCCTCACCTCCGGGTTTCGAGACCGTGACGAGCATCTCAAGAGCGGCGAATGGCTCGACGTCGATAATCACCCGAGGATCCTCTATCGCTCCACCGGTCTCGAATTCGTTGCCGGCCGGGTCTGGCGCCTGGCGGGCGATCTGACGGTCAAGGACATCACCCATCCAGTCGAGGCGCGTGCGACCTTCGGCGGTGGCTCTGTCGACCCCTGGGGTCACGAAAAGATTGGCTTTGCGGTCGCCGCCGAGATGGATCGAGAGCTTTGGGACCTCCGCTGGAACCTGCCCCTCGACGCCGGCGGCTGGGTGGTGTCACGCCGCGTCTGGCTGACCGTGAACGTCGAGGCGGTCCGTGCCGACCTCGCTGCCAGCGGAGAAGCCGGCTAGCTCTGCGCTCCGAAGATGACCACGGCGCGCAACGCGAGGACGCCCGCGAGCACGATCAACGGGGCGAGCGGTGAGAGCCTCCCCCGTTCTGCCGTTCCCCGGTGCAGCAGGAAGGGAGCGGCCAGACCCGCCAGGACGAGGAGCCAGAGCAGGATCCCGATCGGGGTGAAGAGCTTGGCTGCCGTGCCGGCCAGGAAGACGGTGGCGAGGAAGACGACGATCAGGCCGGCCTCCAGGATTACGAAGTAGCGGTCAGCGGCTGTAAGACCACGAGCGCTCGCCTCGAGGTCTGTCCGGTAGCGCACCGCGAGCAGCAGCAGTGCGGCCGACCCGCTGAGAGCGGAGGCGAGGAAGAGGCCGCCCAGGGGCCAGCCGTCGCTCCAGACCGGCTGATTGCTGACGCTCAACAGGACCCCGGTATAGGCACAGATGTAGAGCCCGAATACGGTGCCTACGATCATCACCACGCTGCCGAGAAGCCCGGCCAGCAAGCCGCCCGACGAGTCCCGTCTGCGAATGGCGAGCAGCGCATCCACGAAGGAGATGAAGGAGAAGATCCCGAAGACCAACAGGCCCCACGCTCCGACCGACATCGGCGACAGATACTTGAAGTTCAGGGTCCCGTTGGCGTTGTCGATGAGCATGCGCCAGAAGCTGGTCGGCCGGCCGAGGTCGAGGGTGAGGAAGACCGGGCAGAGGACCAGCAGCGGGAGGCTGACCAGGAACGCGAAGCGGGCGGCCGGCAGATCCGCCGAACGGCCGAAGAGCCGGAGCATCGTGCCGAGCGCGTACGTGCCGCCGGAGAGGCCGGCGAGGAAGAAGTAAGCCAGGATCAGCCATGTCCACTCAGGGGGCTTGACGAAGTGCTCGGCGAGCAGCATCACGGCTCCGGCGGCGGCGACTCGCCGCGGCGGCGGAAGGCGATCAGGCCGGCGATGATGCCGAGCGCGGCGGTCACGGCGCCGCCCAGGTAGCCGAGCAGGTTGTTTCGCGCCGGTAGGACGGCGTTTGCCGCGTTGGGGAGCTGGTAGACCTCCGGCTTGTCCATCAGCAGGAAGAAGTTGTTGAGCCCGCCGTAGACGGCGTCGTCTCGACCGTAGAGCTGCGCCTGCGAGTAACCCTGCTGGTGCAGGGCCGCGAGCCTCGCGTCGGCGAAGGAGTGGAGATCGTCGACGGTGCCGAAGCGGATCGACTGGGTCGGGCAGGCCTTGGCGCAGGCCGGGGTGAGGTTGCTCTGCAGCCGGTCGTAGCAGAGGGTGCACTTGTGCGCGGTCCCGGTCGCCTTGCTGAAGCCGACGACGTTATAGGGACAGGCCGCGATGCAGTTGCGGCAGCCGTTGCATACCTCCTGCTTGATGAAGACGGTGTCGAACTCGGTGCGAACGATCGCGTTGGTGGGACAGACGTCCATGCAGGAGGCGTGCTGGCAGTGCTTGCAGACGTCCGACATCATCAGCCAGGCCTGCCCGCCGGCCGGCGACGGTTGCTCGAGCGAAGCCCCGGAGCTGGGGACCTGCTCGATGAACTTCACATGACGCCAGTTCTCGGCGTCGAGCTGGCCGGTGTTGTCGTAGCTGTCGAGGAGCAGGTGCGGCTCGTTGCCCTGGAGGCCGTTCCATTCCTTGCAGGCGACCTCGCACGCCTTGCAGCCGATGCAGATGCTGGTGTCGGTGAAGAAGCCGACTCGCGGTGCCATGTCTTTCAAAAGCCCATCAGGTTGGGGGTGATCTTGGTGAAGGCGCGCTCCTGGACGAAGAGGTCGAGCGGCAGCGCGGCCAGCTCGTCCACCACGGGTACGGCCGAGGGATCCTTGGGGAGATCCACCGTCAGCAGGTACTGCCGGCACACCTCGCAGCCGTCGGCGCGGACGTTCGCGAAGTGGTCGGTGTCGGCGAAGATCGGGAGCTTCGAGGTGTCATCGCTGCCGCAGCCCGGGCAGATCATCCGCGGGTACGACCAGCTCTGGCTACAGATGGAGCAGAGCAGGAAGCGCGGCGCGGTAACCAGGGCCTCGCCGGAGATGCCGAAGTAGGACAGCTGGGGGAGGCCGCCACAGGAGGGGCAGTGGAAGGCGGCCGCACCGCCCGGCGCTCTCCGGATCCCGGCCGCGAGCCCGGGCAACACCTCCAGGACCGGCGCCGTAGCTGCCCTCGCCAGGTAGTGATCGGTCGCCGGCAGCTGCTCGCCGGCGATCCAGCGGGAGACGAGCTGGGCAAGGTCGGAGTCGTGAAAGCGGCTCAACGCGGCCGCCCGCAGCCGATCCGGACCTGCCTGCAGGGTCGCCCTGAGGATCGCCGGCAAACTCTTGCCGGCGACGTACTCCGGCAGCTCGGAGGCTGCCGGTCGGTCGCGTTCGGCCGCCACTGCGGCCAGGCGCTGCGGCTCGAGCAGCGCGACGTAGAGGACGAGCATCTCCTCGGCGTGGGGATGGTCCAGCCGAAGCTGGGCGGCTCGCCGACGGCGGTCGGTCCAGCGCTGGTCGGCGGTCGCGAAGGGGATCATCTCAGTCGATCTTGGCCAGGTTGACGAGGAAGGCTTTGAACTCCGGCGTGCGCGAGTTCGCGTCGCCGACGAAGGGCGTCAGGGCGTTGGCCAGCCAGTGCTTGGCAAGGTCGGGATTCCTGTCGGCCGCGACGCCCACGAAACCCCAGTGGATCGGGATGCCGATCTGGTAGACCTTCTTGCCCCCCACCGTTATCGGCCCCAGCCGCTTGGTCACCAGCGCCGCAACCTCGAGCTTGCCGCGGGCGCTGAAGACGCGGACCCGGTCGCCGGTCTTGATCCCCTTGCTCGCCGCGAGCTCGGCCGGGAGCTCTACAAAGGCCTGGGGCTGCAGGCCGACCAGCAGCGGCACGTGCTGGGTGACGTAGTGCTCGTGCTCGGTGAGGCGGTAGCTGGTCGCGACGTACGGGTAGTCCGCGGCGGTGCCGAATCGGTTCGGGCGGCCGGCGGCCTTGTCGTAGAGGAAGGCGACCGGCGATTCGCTCTGGGTCGGGTGGAGCGGGTTCGGGATCGGCGCCTCGATCGGCTCGTAGTGCTCCGGGAAGGGTCCGTCGACCATCGAGCTGCTGAACAGGCGGCCGGTCCCCTCGCCGTTCATGATGAAGGGCAGCCACGCTGACGGGTCCTGGGTCAGCGGCTTCATGGTGGGCGGGTAGTCGGGGACGTCGCCGACCCACTTGCCGCCGTCCCAGCTGATCCCCGGCCGCTGGGGGTCCCAGGGCTTCCCGTCGAGACCCGCCGACGCTCGGTTGTAGAGCACTCGGCGGTTGAGCGGCCAGCTCCAGGCCCAGCCGTGGTAATAGCCCATCCCGGTCGGGTCGTTCTTGGCCGGGTCCTGGATGCCGTCGCGACGCTTCATCAGGTTGCCGGCGGTGCCCTCGGGATAGCTGCCGGTGTAGATCCAGTTCCCGGCGCTCGTGGTTCCGTCGTCCTTCAGCGCCGCGAAGGTTGCCATCTGCTTGCCCGTCGTGAGGTCCTTGCCGTTGATCTCGCGCGCCAGCTCGTCGAAGGAGGGCTTGACCGGGTCCTGGTAGGCGAGCGTCATGCTCTTGATCGGGTCGGGGAACTTGCCGCCCTGGCTCGCGTAGAGCTTCTTCACCCGGTCGAAGATGTCGGCAAGGACCCAGTGGTCGTGGCGGGCGTCACCCTGTGGCGGGATCACCTGGTCCTTCCACTGCGCCCAGCGCCCACTGTTGACGAAGGAGCCCTCCTTCTCGATCCAGTGCGTCGCGGGCAGCATGAAGACCTCGGTGGCAACCTTCGCGGGGTCCTGGCCCGGCGCTCGCCAGAACTCCGAGCTGGTCGTCGGCAGGGGATCGAAGACGACCATCCACTTCAGGGCGGAGAGCGCCTGGAGGACCTGGTTCGAGTCGGGTCCGATGCTGGTCGCGGTCATCCCGCTGAGCAGCAGGCCCTCCATCTTGCCCTTGAGGGCCTGGTCGTAGATGGAGATCCAGGAGCTGTTCGCGGCCGGCTTCGGGATGTAGTCGAAAGCGAACTCGTTGCCGGCGGTCGCCGCGTCGCCGTACCAGGCCTTGAGCAGGCTGACGGTGAACTTCTTGTAGTTGATGCCGAAGAAGTTCCAGCTGTTGGGATCCGACTTCTTGGGAGCGCTCTGGGCGACGAACTCGTCGAGCGTCTTCTGCCCCGGAACCGGGATCTTCATGTAGCCAGGGAGGATCTCCCAGGAGATCGCGTGGTCCGTGTTGCCCTGGATGTTGGCGTGGCCGCGCTCGGCGTTCATGCCGCCCCCAGGCCGGCCCATGTTCCCGAGCAGCAGTTGGAGGACCGCCGCGCTCCGGATCAGCTGGCCGCCGGTCGTGTGGTGGGTCAGGCCGACCGCGTAGACGATCGACATCACCTTGTCCGGCCTGCCCATCTCGCCCACCAGGCGGGCGACCTTGAGGAAGTCGGCCTTGGGGATCCCGGTGATGTCCTCCACGACCTCGGGCGTGTAGCGCGAGTAGTGCTGCTTCATCAGCTGGAACACGCTTCGCGGGTCGGCCAAGGTCATGTCCCGCCGGGCGAAGGTGTCGGTGCCCGTCGTTGCCGGGCCCTGTCCCTGGGAAGCGTTCGGCTCGCCCGGGCTTGCCGGAGGCGCCGTGTTCTCGTAGGCCCAGGTCGCGATGTCGTAGGTCCGCTTGTCGGCGTTGTACCCCGAGAACAGCCCGTCTTTGAAGGAGTAGCCCTCTTTCACGATCCAGGACGCGTTCGTGTAGTTGCGGACGTACTCGTCGTGGAAAAGGTTGTTGGAAAGGACGTAGTTGATGAGGCCGCCGAAGTAGGCGACGTCGGTCCCGGTGCGGATGCGCAGGTAGATGTCGCTGACGGCGCTGGTCCGCGTGTAGCGAGGGTCGGCGTGGATGAGCTTTGCACCGCCCCCGTTCCCGGGCCCTCTGGTGGGATCCAGCTTGGCGTTGACGAACCACTGGAACCCGACCGGGTGCGCTTCAGCCGGGTTCGCCCCGTTGATGAGGATCAGGTCCGCATTCTTGAGGTCGCGCCAGTGGTTGGTCATCGCGCCTCTTCCGAATGTGGCGGCCAAACTGACCACCGTGGGCCCGTGTCAAACGCGGGCCTGTTGCTCTAAATAGACAAGCCCCAGCGAGCGCATCACCTTGGTCGTGAAGTAGCCCTCCTCGCTGGAGAAGGCGGCGCCGCCGGCAAAAGCGATGCCCTCGGTACGGTTGACCGTGTTGCCGTTGGCGTCCTGCGCGACGAAGGTGCGGTCGCGCGAGTCCTTGATGTTCTTGGCGATCTTGTCGAGGACGAAGTTCCAGTCCTTGACCTCCCATTTGGCGGAGCCGGGCGCCCGGTAGAGCGGGTGCTCGACGCGGCGGCTGGAGGTGGCCAGCTGCATGGCGGTGGCGCCCTTCGGACAGAGACGGCCTTCGTTGACCGGGCTGTTCGGGTCGCCCTCGATCTGGAGCAATGTCGTGCTTCCGTCGTTGTTCTGCTTCGTATAGGCGACCAGGCTGCAGCCGACGGCGCAGTAGGGGCAGAGGGAGTGAACCTCCTTGGCACCGGCGATCTTCAGCGATTGCTTGATGCTCTGCGCGCGGGCGATGTCGAAGCCGAGGCCACTGGCGGACGCGGCCGCGGCGGTGGCGGCGCCGACTTTGAGGAAGTCCCGCCGAGTGGGATTGGTCAAGCGCCTCTCCGCAACGATCGGAAGCTGACCGAATTAACGCTAGGGCGTCGGTTTGAACCGTGTCAAGCTGGGTTCGCTTTGAACCCCTTCTTCGACGACCTCGGCGAGCGCTGGGTCGCCAGCGCGATGGCGCGCGGTGTCGAGATCGCGAGGCCCGAAATGGACTCCCAGGTCGCGCTCGAGCTGCTCGAGCTCGCCCGGGTCGCAGCGCATACCCAGGAGCGGCGGTTCGCACCCCTGGCCTGCTACCTGGCCGGGGTGGCGGCGGAGCGTTTACGAAGCGGCCGGCCGGACCTGTCAGCGGCTGAGGTAGCGGACTACGTCAACGAGGTCCGTCAGTCGCTGGAGAGCCGCCCGGCGCCGGAGTAGACGTTGTAACGGTCGTGCTTGAGGAAGCCGACCAGCGTCAGGTCGAAGGCAACCGCGGTCTGGACGGCGAGGCTGCTCGGCGCGCCGACGGCGACGAGCACCGGGATGCCGGCGGCGATCGCCTTCTGGACCACCTCATAGCCGGCGCGGCCGCTCACCGCGAGGACGGTGTCGGAGGCCGGGAGGTTGCCGTCGAGCAGCTGCCTGCCGACGACCTTGTCAACCGCGTTGTGGCGCCCGATGTCCTCACGGAGCGAGAGCAGGCGGCCGTCGGGGCTGAACAGGCCGGCCGCGTGCAGCCCGCCCGTCGACTCGAAGACGGCCTGGCCTTCGCGGAGCCGCTGCGCCAGCGCCGGCAGCGAGGCGGCCGAGACGCGCGGACCGTTCGGCAGCCGGGGAAGGTCGAGTTGCAGCGATTCGACCGTCGTGGCGCCGCAGACGCCGCACGCTGAGCTGCTCAGGAAGCTGCGCTCAGGCAGGCGTCGGGCATCGCGGCTGAGGTATACGTCGACCTGGTTCGACTCGATGAGGTCGGCTTCGAGTGGGACCCGCGCCTCCGACTCGCCGGCTTCAGCGCTCAGCCGCACGCGCGTCACGTCGGCGAGTGACGTGATCACCTGCTCGGCGAGCAGCAGCCCGAGCGCGAGCTCGAGGTCGTTGCCCGGCGTCCGCATCACGATGCTCAGCGGCTTCCCGTTCAGCGAGAGCTGGAGTGGCTCCTCCGCGGCGACGCGGTCGCCGACCTGTGCCCAGCCGGCGGGCGACCAGCGCCGGATCGGCACCGGCGGCGCCTGGGGCCTGGCCATGGCTGCCATGTTAGGTATCGCGCACGAGGGTAGGGCGGCTAGAGTCTGGGCATGCCCAAGATCGGAGTCAGGCTGCCCGCGGCGTTCGGCAGCGCTGGCGAGTTCTTCGCCGACGTCCAGGCCCTCGAGGCGGCCGGCGCCGACCTGATCGTCCTCGGCGACGGACCGCTCGACCCCGTGCTGCTGGTCGCTGCTCTGGCCGGCGTCACCTCGAGCGTCGCCGTCGGCACACCCCGAGCGGACGCCGGCCAGCTGGCGACTCTCCGGTTGCTCAGCCGTGATCGCCTGGCGGAGGACATCGAAGGCTGGGTCGAGGAGCCGTTCCCGGAGAACCGGACGGCGTGGCGCGACACCCTCGCGGAGCACGAGGCGAAGGGCACGCCGGGAGTCATCCTGGCGATGGACCCGCGTCTTCTCGACCTCCTTCGGAACCCCGACCTCGATGACGACCGAAGCCAGGACCTCCAGCTGGCCCAGGGCTGACGCTGGCCTGGGCACCCGCGTCATTGGCGGCGCGCTCGCAGAACGAGTCGAAGCCGCTCGTCCAGCTCCCGATCAGCCTCCGGTCGATGGCATAGGCCTCGTAGCCCGGTGTTCGCTCGATGAAGAGGAGGCCCTCCTCGCCCATGGCGAACGCTGCCGTCGCGTAGACGTCGGCGGTGAGGATGTCGGGACCGATGACTGTAAAGCTCAGCCAGCCGTCAGCCGGCGCGCCGGTGTGCGGGTTGAGGATGTGGTCGCCCTTCTCGTAGGTACCCGACGTCGCGACCGCGAGGTCGGCGGCGAGGATGACCCGAACGACCTCGTGCCGTTGAACCGGGTGCCGGATCCCCACCCGCCAGGGACCGCCGGCGATACTCAGTCCGCAGGCCTGTACGTCGCCGCCGGCATCAACGTAGAAGTCGCGGCAGCCGTGGCGGAAGAGGATCGAAGCGGCCCGGTCGATCGCCCATCCCTTGACGAGGCCCGAGGGATCGAAGCGCTCGCCGGGCCACGCCGAGAAGTAGCCATCGGTCGCCTGTTGGTAGAGCCGGCACAGATCCACCGCCCGGGCCACCAGCTCGCCGGCCGCGCCCAGCTGAAGTTCGCCGCGGTTGTTCCTGCTGACAGCGCTTTCGGGATGGAAGGGGCTGAACGTCCGATCCAGCACCGCAAAGTCGGCGAACGCCTCCTCGACCGCGAGGGAAGCCCGCTCCTCGTTCTCGGCGACGACGATCGTGACGGGCATCCCCATCAGCTCGCGGACCTCTTGCACCGGCATTTGAAGAAATCAGCCCAGGTGAGCCTGCTGGAGCGCCGACTCCACCGACTGTGCGTACGACTGGCTGGTGTAGGTCGCGCCGCTGACGATGTCGATCCGGGCACTCTGCGCCTGGAGCACCTCGGTCCGCAGCATCGGCCCGGCGACCTGGCTGATGTAGGCGGATCGGGAGCGATCCGCCGGCAGCTGCACGGCCTGCAGGTCGGTGATGCGGCCGTTACTGATAACCACTCTCACCTGCACGTCGCCGAAGCGGTTGGGGACGTCGGCCCCGGTGAACGTTCCGCTGACCCCGCCCGAGCCCGGCGCGGAGGGCGCGGGCACCGGCACCCCGGCCACCGGGCCGCCGCCGGTCGCTCCGGAGCCCGCCGAGACGATGCCCACTGTGTGCGGCTCGACCTTGTAGCCGAGGATCCAGGCGACACCGGCCACCGTCGCCAGCAACGCTATGAGAGCTCGCTTCACTGTAAGCGGAAGACCTCCGTCCGGATCTGCTCCGAGGGGACACCGAGGGTGCGCAGGCTGCCGGCCACGAACTTCGTCATCGACTCCGGCCCACAGATATAGACGGCGCGCTCGGCGACGTCGGGGACGAGGCGTTGCAGGGAGCGGGGCTCGAACCAGGCGTTTCGGCTCGCGCTTCGACCGGCCGCGGTCAACAGGTACGCGATGCGCACCCCCTGATGTGAGGCGAGCGCGTCAAGCTCCTTTCGGAAGACGACGTCGCCCTGGTCATGTGCCCGGTAGAGCAGCTGGACGTCGAAGCCGTCGGCCGCCATCTCCTCCGCCAGGGGGCGGATGGGGGTGATCCCGATCCCTCCCGCGATGAGGAGCACCTTCGGGTTGGCGGGCCTCTCGACGAACTTCCCGAAAGGTCCCTCGACCAGCACGGGCGTGCCCGGCTTGAGGTTGTGGACTCCGCTGGTGAAGTCGCCGATGTTCTTAACCGTGATCCGGAGCTGCCGGCCGTCCGGGACCGCCGAGATCGAGAACGGATGAGCCTGCGACCAGCGCTTGCCGTCGAGAAAGCGCCACATCGCGAACTGGCCCGCCTCCGCTTTGAAGTCACGCAGGTTGTGTCCGCCGATGTACACGGAGAAGACCCCGCGACCCTCCCTCTCGACACTTCGCACCCGGAAGCGATGTCGCCCGAAGGCTAGGAGCGGTCCTGCCACGCGATACGCGAGCAGCAGCCCGATGACGGTGGCGTAGAGCAGGTACCAGTACCCGGTGAAGACCATGTTGCCGGCAAAGTCGACCCCCGTCGCGAGCTGGTGGCTGAAGGCAAGCACGACAGCGAGATACGTGTAGAGGTGGACGAAGTACCAGGTCTCGTAGGAGAGCCGCCGGCGCGCGATCGTTATCGAGAGCCCGATCACCGCCACGAACAGCCCCAGCGCGACGATGGCGGCAAGCATCCCCTCATAGCTGCTGATGAAGTCGGCAATCTGCGCCGCCACGTCCTTGCCGTCGCCGAGCTGGTAACCGAGCGTCTGGAAGACACCGTGGGCCACCAGCAAGCCGATCGCGAGGTAGCCGTTCCACTTGTGCAGGACCGCCGTCCGCTCGAGCCCGAATGAGTGCTCCAGCCACGGCAGCCGCGCCATCAGGAGCAGCTGCCAGAGCACAAGGTAGGTGCCCATCAGGCCGGTCACCCGACCCAGGCCGTTGAGGAAATCCGCCCCACTGCGGCCGATCTCGAAGCCGGAGCTGAACCACCACAGGGTGAGGATCAGGGCGGCGTTGAAGGCGAAGATCGCGTAGTGCGTCTCGGGGCGCGAAAGGACAGAGCGATCTTCGGCACGGGGCCGGACCACCACTCCGGGGCGCGATGTGGTCAGCAGGTCGGCGTCGATAACGCTCCAGCCTAAGTAGGCAACCCTGAAAGTTCGATTAGGATGCCGACGCCGGGCATGGCCCTCGCCGACGAGGCCAACCCGTCACCCGGGCGGCGGCACCGCCGACGAGACCGAGGCGCGGGTTGACGTTCCACCGGTGCTGGTCAGCGCGCCACCGGCCAGGTAGGCGCCTTCAACGTCTCGCGGCCTACGTTCTTACTGCAACGCGGGACGTGATCGGCGCCGTTCAGGCTCCGCTTCAGCGGCGCGACCCATCGCCTCCCTCGCGCCGGCTCCCGCCCGGCGGGCGACCTGGACGGCCGCCAGGGCCAGGGAGACCAGCCAGGCCAGGAGGGTGAGCCATAGCGCGGTGTATGCGGCGATCGCAACTCCCGGAGGCCCGCCGTGCGACTCACTGGTGATCAGCCTGGGCGATGGCGCAAAGCTCCGTACCGACTCCCCCGTCGCCTGGTAGCCGGGGCTGCCATATTCGGGATCGGGCGGAAAGTAGATCGGTACGCTGACCAGCCGGTCGCCGCTCGCCAGGAAGACGATCGACTTCCAGGTGCCTCCCGTCGGGACCGGGGCATCGGCCTGGTAGCGGCCCGAGCCGGTCGGATTGAGGCGGATGACCCGCCGGTCGCCGCCCTGCCAGGCGATGATCGTGAACCAGTCCGCGCCGCGCACCGCGGCGGGGCGGTCGAGCGCCACCTGAACGTTCATGTCCTGCTCGTAGGAAGCTTGCCCGTAACGGTCGAGGGCCGCGTGTTGGGGCCCCGCCGGCGCGGCCGTGAGGGTTGCCTTGAGCGGCTCGCCGCCCCGGGTCAGGGGAACCGCGAAAAGACCGGCGATGAGCACCAGGGCGACGGCCATGACGGACAGCCGCGGTCGCGCCGGGTTGCCGGCGAGAGTCCTGCCGAAGCCGAGTCCGAGCACCGCGGCGACGATCGCCGCCAGTGCCGGCAGCCACATCCGTCCGAGCATCGCCGGCTGCCAGGCGAAGGGGTAGAAGAGCGAGGTCCAGGCCCACTCCGTTGCCATCCCGAGGGTGGCGATGAGAAGGCCGGCAAAACCCGCCAGCGCCAACGGCGCGAGGCGTCCCTCGAGGAGGAAGGC
>JALZAP010000067.1 GCA_030948245.1 Candidatus Dormiibacterota bacterium
CCCGGGGCAGCAGAGTCAACGCCAGGGCGGCAAGTCCCACGGTCGCCGCTGCCGTTCCGCGCAGAGTAGGCAGCCAGCCGATCGATCCCGCCAGGACGCTGACCATCGGCACCTGGAGCGGTGCCGCGAAGGCGTAGGCGCCGGTGACCAGTCCGCCGACGGTGCCGGCACGATGGGGCATCGCGTGCCGGCCGGCGGCGATGCTTCCGGCGAGCGCGAGGCCGCCGCCGAAGCCGAGTCCGAGCATCGAGTAGAGGAGCACGAAGGCGGCTCCGCTGGGAAAGGCGAGGGCGGTGCCTCCACCCGCCGCAAGAACTCCCAGCCCGGTCCAGCAGAGCCTTCGGGGAGGCAGCCGATCGGCAAGCCGGCCGCCGATCACGATGCCGGTACCGTAGCCAATCGGGGTTGCGCTCCAGACCGCGCTCAGCAACAGGGCAGGCCAATGGAGGTCGCGCGCGATGAAGGGCGCCAGCGCGCCCCACGAGTAGACGAGCCCGAAAGCGAACTGGAGGGGCAACACCGCGAGCAGCACACGGGCCGGGCTCCGACCGGCTGCGACGGTTTCCTCCTGCACGCCCACCTGCGTCTCAACGTAACCCGCAGGCTCCCGCCGCCGCCTCAACCGCGCTCGATTGCCGCCGCCGCTGCGCGGCTCAGGCTCGCCGCCAGAGCGAGGCGATCACTCATTTCGGCGCGCCAGCGGCCGCAGGTTCATTCCTCATGCCACCTTGCCTCTGTTTGCCGGCGGCTGCGATCAGCCGCCCAGATCCTGGCTGCCGTCAGGGGAGCAGGGCGTCGAGAAGGCTGGTCGCCTCCGCGGGCAGATCTGGCTTGAGGCGGTAATACACCCAGACGCCCCGCTTCTCCGACTCGACCAGGCCGGCCTCACGAAGTTTGCCCATGTGGTGGCTGATGGTCGGCTGGCTCAGGCTCAAGGCGCCGGTGAAGTCGCAGATGCAGACCGGCTCGGCTGCCTTCCGAAGGGCGGCGACCATCGTCAGCCGGGTCGGATCGGCGATCGCCTTGAGCAGCTCGGCCTGGCGCGACGCCCAGACCGGGTCGACGGCGACCGGGAGCGCGCAGCAGGTTCCCCGCGCGCGGAGTACCGCCAGCCCCTTGTCCATTCGCCCGCCAATCGTAGCAAACCAATTCATAAACGTCGATGGATTGTGCTACTCTCACGGCGAATTGCTGCGGTCGAGTTTGTCGGGAGGCAGTCCTTGAGCGAGGTGAAGAGAGCGGTCCGTGAGCGTTATTCGGCGGCCGCCACCAGGCTGAGCGGGGGCGCCGGCTGCTGCACCGACAGCGGGACGAGCTGTTGCGGAACTGGCGATGCGACGTCGCTCAGCCTCAGCACCGGGTACCGCGAGCATGACCTCATCCAGATCGGCATGACCCGCTCCATCAGCCTCGGCTGCGGCAACCCGACCGCCCTGGCGGAGCTGAAAGCTGGCGAGCTGGTGCTCGACCTGGGCAGCGGCGGCGGTATGGACGTCCTGCTCTCCGCCCGCCGGGTCGGACCGGAGGGCCACGCCTACGGCGTCGACATGACCGAGGAGATGCTCAACCTGGCCGAGGCCAACAAGGCCAGGTCAGGCATCGCCAACGCCACCTTCTTGAAGGGCACCATCGAGGCCGTTCCGCTGCCCGCCGAGGCGGTCGACGTCGTCATCTCCAACTGCGTCATCAACCTCGCCGAGGACAAGGGCGCCGTTATCGGCGAGGCCTATCGAGTCCTCAAGCCCGGCGGCCGGCTGGCCGTGGCCGACATGGTCGAGCTGGAGGCGCTGGCGCCCGAGATAAAGAGCGCCGCGGACGCCTGGGCCGGCTGCATCGCCGGAACCATTCCGGTCGCCGATTACCGCCGCCTACTGGTCTCCGCCGGCTTTGCCGACCCCGAGATCGAGATCCACCAGATCACCGAGGTGCCGGGGGGCGGACGTATCGGCAGTGCCTGCATCCGGGCCGCCAAACCTGCCGCCCTCTGAGCCGCCTGGCATGCCCGAGGGCAAGCGCCCGGCGGTCCTCTTCGTGTGCGTCCACAATGCGGGCCGGAGCCAGATGGCCGCCGGCTTCCTGGAGCACCTCGCGAAGGGCCGCGTCGAGGTCCTTTCGGCGGGGAGCGAGCCCGCTGAAAGCGTCAACCCGGTTGCTGTCGCGGCGATGGCGGACGTGGGGATCGACGTCTCGGGAAAAGAGCCAAAACTCCTCCGCGAAAGCGCGGTTCGCGAGGCTGATGTCGTCATCACGATGGGCTGTGGCGATGCCTGCCCGATCTATCCCGGCAAAATCTACGAGGATTGGGATCTCCCGGACCCGGCCGGCCGGCCCCTCGACCAGGTGAGGTCGATCCGCGACCAGATCGAGACCAGGGTCAAGCAGCTACTCCAATCGCTGGCGGTCGACTGAGCTGGCCGGGGGTGCTTCTGCTGAAGCGAGCGCCTCAGGCCCGCTTCCGGCCCTTCCCTCGCCTGACCGCCGCTGTGGACGCTTCTGACGGTCGCGCGGCCGGGCGCTGGTCATCGACGCTGCGGTCGATCAAGCCCGAAGCGGGGTCATCGTAAAGGGCTGCGACCGAGTCGCTCAGGCTGTCGCCACGCCGGAACAGGCGCATCGAGCTGCTGGCGAAGCTCATGCCGAGCTCTACCGCTCCCGCGGTCATCGGCGTGCTCAGCGTCGCGTTCAGCATCGACTCGCTGGCGAACGCCTTGCTGGCCGCAAAGGCGTCGAGGCCGACGCCCATGAAGAGGAACTCCCAACCCAGCTTCTCCTTGTCTTCGATCAGCTTCTTGACGGTTTCGGCAGTCCACTCGTGGCTCGAGTTCTCCAGCCCGTCGGTGGTGATGATCACCATCACCTTCTCGCCCTTCGGGAAACGAAGCGGGGAAAGCGTCAGACCGATCGCGTCATGAAGGGCGGTCATCCCCCGCGGGGTGTACTCCTTCGGTCCGATCGGTTTGACGCGGTCGACCGGTGTCGGCGGATAGACGGGCTCGAACACCGTGTCGAAGCAGGTGAGGCTCAAGGTGATCTTGCCCCCGCCGTCCCGCTGGTCCTCCTGGGCGTTGGCCAGGAAGGCGTTGAAGCCACCCCGCGTCTCTACCTCGCGGCCCTGCATCGAACCGCTCATGTCGAGGATCGCGATGACGTTGACGTCGGCGACCTTGGCCTTGGCTGTCTTTCTATTCCTGATCGGTGTTTTCAGCGCCATCTCGGAGCCTCCTCAAGCCAGCGGTCGCGCCGGCCCAGCGGGCACCCTGGCGGACGCGGTAGATGTAAGCGGGACTGGTGTCGTACTGCTCGGCAAGTGCCTTTGCCGGGAGCGGGCTTTCGACGATCGCTTCGGCGGCCGCAACGGTCAGCTTGGTCGGAGGGCGGCCGCCCGCCGAACGGCGCTTGGTCGTCACCAAGTGGGCGGGGTTGCAGCAGAGTCGACTGGTGCACTCGCTGAGGTGCTGGATCTCGTAGCTGCCGGGGTCGCCCTTGGCGATCCGGTAGGCGACCCGATGGGCGAGCTCACCGTTGAAGTCGCCGTAGCCGTCGCTCCGGGCATGGCCGCGATAGGGCCAGCAGGCATCCGGACCCCAGCGCTCGACCTTTGCCCAGAACCGGTCCTCGATCGGTGTCGGCGGCCTGCTCATGAGCACGAGTTTACACCTAACTAGGTTGGGCTGTCAAAGAGAGCACGGCGAAGCATCGGCGCTATGCTCGGCAAAACCGCAAATGGACGATCGGAGCCGCCGGCGCCTGGAGCCTCTTTCGCCTGGCCAGCTGGCGGGGGTCCTGCTCGCCATCCTGGCTCTCGCCGTCGTCATCGTCTCGGCCAGCAGACCCGGCGAAGCGGGCCCGGCGGCGCCGCCCAGCTCGCTGGAGACCCGGGCCGCCGTGGTCCGTGCCCTGCCCATCCTGCTCGCAATCGGCGAGGCGGCCCTCATCGCGCTCATCGTCTGGGCGTGGCGACCGGGTGGCCGCCGCGCGCCGGTCCAGGGCCGGCGCCGGCGATCGCTGGCGCTCGCCATCGTGGCCTCCTTCCTGCAGACCGCTGCGGCGGTCCTCTTCGTCTGGTATTACCTGCGTCAAGCGGCCGGTGGCCCAGGCGGCCGGCTCTTCGGGAACCTGGGCAGGCCGCCCAACACGATCGCCGTCCCGGGCGCCTTACCGGCAGGTCCACTCTGGCTCACCATCCTCCTGGTCGTCGTGGTCCTCGCGATCGCCTCCGGGTTTGTCCTCCGCGGTGTCCGGCTCGGCCGGCGCCGATCGCCGCCGGCGAACCTCGCCGAGCTGCTGGTGGAGGCCGTCGAAGAAGGCCTCGAGGAGCTGGAGGCGGACACCGATCCGCGCCGCGCCGTCATCGCCGCCTATGCCCGGATGGAGCTGGCGCTCGCCCGGGTCGGACTTCCCCGCGCTCCTCACGAGGCCGCCCTCGAGTACCTCGACCGCCTTCTCGGCCTGCTCGATGCCCGCGGGCCGGCCGCCCGCCGGCTGACCGAGCTCTTCCAGGTCGCCAAGTTCAGCGACCATGTCGTCGACCGCCAGATGCAGCTCGCGGCGATCCTGGCGCTGGCGGAGCTTCGCGACCACCTTCGCGTTCGGGCAGCCGCACGCGGAACCGAGGCGCGTGGAGTGCCCGCCTGAGGGAGGTGCGCCGCGTTTCAATCCCGACAGCCCTGGTCACCGGCCTTCTGGCCGCCGAACTCGTATTCCGTCCGATCCCTTTCGGCCTCGCGCTCCGAGCGTGGCTGGTCGCCGTCGGAGCCCTCGCCGCCGCGGCGCTCGTCCGCGCTTCCCTTTCTCCCTACCGCCAGGTCCACGTAGCGCCCCTGAGCATCGAGAGGCGCCGTCCCCAGGTGCCGGAGCGGCCGGCCGGGCTCGCGGAGGTCGAACGGGCGGTCGACTTCGCAGCCTGGAACCCCGCCGACCTGAACCGCAGGCTCCGGCCGCTGCTGCGCGAGGTGGCCGTGCACCGCCTGCAGAACCGGCGCGGAGTCGACATCGAACGCAACCCCGAACTGGCGCGCCGGCTGCTGGGCGATGTCGCCTGGGACCTCATCGTGGGCCTGCCGGCGATCCAGCCCGAGGGCAGCCGGCCGTTCGCCGGCCCACCGGCCATCCGCGAGACGATCGAGCGCCTGGAGGCTTTGTAGGTGGCGCATCTGAAGGACGTCCTCACCGACTCGGAGCGGGTGCTGGCCGAGGTCGGCAAGGCCGTCGTGGGCAAGCGCGAGGCGCTCGAGCTCGTGCTGCTCGCGATCCTCGCCGACGGACATGTCCTGATCGAGGACTTTCCCGGCCTCGCCAAGACCTTGATCGCCCGCTCCTTCGCACAGGTCCTCGACCTCGACTTCAAGCGGATCCAGTTCACCCCGGACCTGATGCCGAGCGACGTGACCGGGTCTTCGATTTACAACCAGAAGGAAGGCCAATTCGAGTTCCGCCCCGGCCCGATCTTCGCCAACCTGCTGCTCGCCGATGAGATCAACCGGGCTCCGGCCAAGACCCAGGCGGCCCTCCTCGAGGCGATGCAGGAGCGGCAGGTCACCGTCGACGGGTTCCGCCATCGGCTGGAGCCGCCGTTCCTCGTCCTCGCCACCGAGAACCCGCTTGAGTACGAGGGAACGTATCCGCTCCCCGAAGCCCAGCTCGACCGCTTCCTACTCCGTCTCGGCGTCGGCTACCCGAGCCGCGACGAAGAGTGGCAGCTGGTCGAGGACCGGCTCGCCCGGCGAACCGACGAGGTCATCCTGGAGAAGGTCGTCGAGCGAAGACGGTTGCTCGAGCTGCAGGCCGCACTCGAGCAGGTGCACGTGAGCTCCAGCGTCGGCTTCTATCTCGTCGACCTGGTCACCGCGACGCGCCGCAGCAGCCGGGTCCAGGTGGGCGCGAGCCCGCGCGGAACGCTCGCGCTGATGAAGCTGGCTCGCGGCCGTGCGGCGCTCCAGGGACGCGACTTCGTGATCCCCGAAGACGTCAAGGCCGTGGCGGTGCCCGCGCTCTCCCACCGGCTCAGCCTGCGGCCCGAGCTCTGGGTGCAGAAGATCCGTGCAGAGGACGTCGTGCGCGACTGCCTGGAGAGCGTCCCGGCACCGTCCGCCGAGGACTCCACCGCCCGGCGGTGACCCGGCTCCTCACCCCCAAGTTGGGGGCATACGCGGCGCTCACGGCCGCCGGTCTCCTCGCCGCGCTGCTCTTCGCGCGCGCCGAGGCCGCGGTTCTGGCGCTTCCCTTCGCCCTTGTCGCCCTGCTCGGCATGGCATCGGTTCGCGAACCGCAGCTGGAGATGGACGCGCGGCTCGATCGCGAGCGCGTACTCGAGGGCGAGCGAGCGGTGCTTTCCGTCCGTCTCCGAGCCGCGACCCCGGTTCGCCGCATCGAGCTCAGCGTCCATCTTCCTTTCGGGCTGGCCCTGGCCGAGACCAGCTCGCAGCCGGAGCTGACGTTGCGGGCGGGCGAAGAGCGGATCGTCGAGCTCGGGATCGACGCCCACCGCTGGGGCGCCTACGACGTCGGGTCGATGCTGGTGAGGACGCGGGACCGGTTCGGGCTGCTGCTCTTCGAGCACGCTTTCGTGCGCAATCTGGCCCTCCGCGCCTACCCGACCCCCGATCGCCTGCGGACGATGCTGGCGCCGATCGCGACCCAGGCGCACGCAGGCAACACGGTATCCCGCGAGCGGGGCGATGGCATCGAGTTTGCCGATGTGCGTGAGTTCATGCCGGGCGATCGCGTCCGGCACGTCAACTGGCGCGTGAGCGCACGGCGCAGCGGCCTCCACGTGAACCAGCATCACCTCGAGCGAAACGCCGATGTCGTCATCTTCATCGACACCTTCGCCGAGGTGGGCGGGGGGAAGGGGACGACGCTCGACCTCGCCATCCGGGGAGCGGCGAGCCTGGCCGGGCGCTACCTCACCGCCCGGGACCGGGTGGGGATGATCGGCTTCGGCGGCATCATCCGGTGGCTGCGTCCGGGGCTGGGGACGGTCCAGCTGTATCGGTTGATCGACTCCCTGCTCGACACCCGGGTGGTGGCCAGCTACGCCTGGAAGGGCATCGACGTGATCCCGGCCGGGACCCTGCCGCCACGGGCGCTGCTGCTCGCGCTCACGCCGCTGGTTGACGAGCGCTCGATCGGTGCCCTCCTCGACGTTCGCGGGCGGGGCTTCGACGTGGCCGTCATCGAGCTCGACCCGGTGCCCTTCGTCGCAGTCCGGACGGATGAGAACGGCGAGCTGGCCCACCGCCTCTGGCTCCTCCAACGGGAGGCGCTTCGCAAACGTTTTCGGGCGGCAGGCATCCCGATCGCCACCTGGAACGAGCAGCGGCCCTTGGAAGCCGCGCTGGAGGAGGTGCGGGCATCCCGAAGACACGTCGCGCGCGTACGCGCGTAGCGCTGGCGTCGGCATCATTCGGAACCGGGGTGGCGGTCGTCCTCGCCGTCACGACCAGCTGGCCCATCTCGCGCGACGGCGGATTCCTGCTCTTGCTGGGTAGCGCCGCCATCGCCTGCCTCTGTCTCGGGCTCCTTGCCATCTGGGTCCGCGGCCTTGCCTGGGGGCTCGCGCTGCTGGCGGCGACCTTCCTGCTCCGCGTCCAGCTCGATCCGGCGACCGCCTCGGCCTGGACGCCGCTGGTCGCCGGGGCGCTCCTCCTCGTGGCGGAGCTCGGCTACTGGTCCTTCGAGCTGGATCGCTCCACCACGATCGGCTCAGCACCTCCGGGAGGTCGCCTGCTCGAAGTGCTGGGCTTGGTTGCCGCGACCACCGCACTCTGCGAGCTCGTCCTCGACCTCGGCGCGATCGTGCCCATCTCCGGCGGTTGGGTGCTGGTGCTCGGGGTTATCGCAGCCATGGGTCTCCTCACGCTCATGCTGCGGCTCGCCCGGCGGGCCGCGTGACCTAGAGCGCGCGGGACTTGAGGCGCTCCATGGCCATCACCAGCAGGCTCT
>JALZAP010000068.1 GCA_030948245.1 Candidatus Dormiibacterota bacterium
GCCAGATCGGTTACATGTTCCTCGCCGTCGGGGTCGGCGCCTACGCCGCGGGATTCTTCCACCTGCTCGCGCACGCTTTCTTCAAGGCCCTCCTCTTCATGAGCGCCGGCAACGTCATCCACGCGATGGACGACGAGCAGGACATGCGTCGCTACGGCGGCCTCTGGGGGCAGCTCAGACGCACATCGGTCTCCTTCCTGATCGGGTCCCTCGCGCTGGTCGGCGTCATCCCGCTGGTCGGCTTCTTCTCCAAGGAGTGGATCCTCGGCGCCGTCTTCTCCAGGAGCGGCGACCCAACCACGATCTGGCTCTGGCTGATCGCCTTCGCGACCGCCATCCTCACCGGCTTCTACACCGGCCGGATGTGGTGGGTCTCCTTCTGGGGCAGGCCGTCGGAGACACGGGCGGTCGCCGAGCCGCATGAAGCGCCCAACGTGATGCTCGTCCCCGTTTTGGTCCTCGCTGCGCTCACGTTGGCCGGCGGCATCCTCCAGACCAAGACCGTCCTTTACGTCGGCACCAGCCTGGTCGAGGACTACCTCGAGCCGGCCGTCGGCCGGATCTCCTGGCCGGCGAGCGATCTCGAGCTGGTGGTGACCATCGTCACGGTTGCGCTCGCGATCGCCGCCTTCCTCTTCGCCTACCTGATGTACGTGCCGCTGATCGAGCGGCGAGCGGGATTCCTCGACCGCTTCGCGGAGCTCGCCATGGCGCATCCCGAACCGTGGAGCAGCCGCGTTCCATACCTGCAGTCGCTGCTCGAGCACAAGTACTACTTCGACGAGCTCTATGACGCGGTCTTGGTCCGGCCGCTCGACCGGCTCGCCGGCTGGGGCGATCGGGGTGACCGGGCCGTCATCGAGGGCTCGCTCGGTGCGGCAGCCCGGCTGATCGAGGACAGCGGCGGCAGCCTCAGCGTCGCCGAGAGCGGCTACCTGCGCTCCTACGTCCTCGTCTTCGTCGCCGGAGCGCTGATAGCGGGTCTGATCGTCCTCTGGCGGGCGTACGCCTGATGCTCACCGACATCTGGCTGGTCCCCGTCGTCGGCGGCATCCTGGTCGCCTTCCTGCCCGCCCATTTCGGCAAGTGGGTGGCCACGCTGACCGCTGCGCTCGCGCTCGGCATCGCGGCCTACGCAGCCTTCGCGTTCGATCCCTCGGCGCACGGCTACCAGTTCGTCGAGCAGGTCAGCTGGATTCCCCAGCTGAAGGCCGACTACTACCTCGGCGTCGACTCGGTGAGCATCTGGCTGGTCCTCCTCAACGCTCTGATCGGGCTCATCGCGGTGCTCGCGACACCGGCACTGCGCGAACTGCGGACGGCGCGCTTCCTCGCCCTCCTGCTGGTGATGGAGGGCGGCATGGCCGGCGTCTTCCTGAGCGTCGACCTGATCCTCTTCTACTTCTTCTGGGAGGCGATGCTGATCCCCGCCTACTTCCTGCTCTGGATGTGGGGCGAGGGCACCCGTCCGCTCTTCGCCTCGCTCAAGTTCGTCCTCTTTACGCTGGCCGGGTCGCTGCTGATGCTGGTCGGGATCATCGGCGAGTTCGTCTACAGCGGGGCGGCATCCTTCAACCTACCCGACCTCGCCAAGCACCAGGCCAGCCCGGAGATCCAGTTCGGCCTTTTCTTCCTCTTCGCGGTCGCCTTCCTGGTGAAGGTCCCCGTCTTCCCCTTCCACGGCTGGCTGCGGGAGGCCTATCTCGCCGCGCCGACGCCGATGCTGCTGCTCTTCGCCGGGGTGATGGGCAAGACCGGCGCCTACGCGATGCTCCGGATCCTCATCCCGCTCTTCCACGATCCGACCTGGATCTGGAACTGGAACGGGGTGATGCCCGTGCTGGCGGTGTTGGGCATCATCTGGGGCGCCCTGATGGCGCTCGCCCAGGACGACATGAAGGCGCTGGTCGCCTACTCCAGCCTCAGCCACATGGGCTTCATCGTCCTAGGCATCTTCAGTTTCAACGCCCAGGGCCAGCAGGGCGCCGTCCTCCAGATGATCAACCACGGCCTGATCGTCCCGGCTCTCTTCCTGCTCGTCGCCTGGATCCAGCAGCGGACCGGTACCCGCGACCGCGCGTCCCTCTTCGGCCTCGCGCCGCGGATGCCGGTGCTGGCGGGCGTGTTCCTGGTGGTCACGCTGGCCGGACTCGGGCTCCCGGGGCTTAACAGCTTCGTCGGCGAGTTCATGGTCCTGCTCGGAGCCTGGGCGTTCAGCCCCCTGCTCACCGCGGTCGCCTGCATCGGCCTCGTCCTCGCGCCGATCTACATGCTGCGGCTCTTCCAGGGAGCGATGTACGCCCCGCCCTCCGGGGAGGAGCTGCCCCACGGCCATGCCGGCCACGCCGAGGTGGCGGCACCGGCGCTGGTCGACCTCCGGACGGTCGAGCTGGCGCTGCTCGCTCCGCTCGTCGCGTTGATGTTCATCATCGGGCTCTACCCGTTCGGGCTCACCCGCCTGATGAATGCGGCGACCCTCGGGATCGGGCTGCCATGGCGGTGATGCTCGGCGCCGCGGTGACCTACAGCTGGTCGCAGGCCGGCTCCGACCTGGGCCAGATCTCCCCCATCGTCGTCGTCTCGCTGACGCTGCTGGTGGCGATGGTCACCGACCTGCTGCTGCCGCGAATCCTGCGCGCCCGGGCGGCGGCCGTGATCTCCCTTCTAGGCCTCGTCGGCGCGATCGCCGCGGCCGTCCTCCTCTACCAGTCTCGCGGCCACGACGCCTATTCGCATTTCGCAACCGGGGACGACTTCGCCGTCTACTTCCACGTCCTCTTCGCGCTCCTCGGGATCATGACGATCGTCGTCACCCATCCCTACCTGGCGAGGCGAAACCTCCTCCAGCCCGAGTTCTACATCCTCCTTCTCGCCGCCACCGACGGGATGATGGTGATGGGCGCCGCGACCTCGCTGGTATCCGTCTTCCTCGGTCTCGAGCTGCTCTCGATCTCGCTCTACGTGATGGCCGGCTACGTGAGGCGGGACACCCGATCCCAGGAGGCGGGCGTGAAATACCTCCTGATCGGTGGCTTCGCGAGCGCGTTTGTCCTCTACGGGATGGCCCTCGTCTATGGCGCGACGGGCAGCACCGTGCTGGCCAGGATCGCGGCTGCCTCCGGCAGCGACACCGGCAGCAACCTCCTCATCCTGGGCGTCCTCCTGATGGGGATCGGGTTCGCTTTCAAGGTCTCGGCGGCACCGTTCCAGATGTGGACGCCGGACGTCTACGAGGGCTCGCCGATCCCGGTCACCGCCTTCATGTCGGTTGGGACCAAGGCGGCCGCCTTCGCGATGATAATCCGTGTCTTCCAGCAGGGCCTGCCCGGGCTGAGCCAGGACTGGGGCGCCTTCCTCGCCTTCGTGGCGGTCGCGAGCATGGTCATCGGCAACCTCGCCGCGATCGTGCAGACCAGTCTGAAGCGGCTGCTCGCCTACTCCGGCATCGCCCAGGCCGGATACATCCTGGTCGGAGTACTGGGCAGCCACGGCGCCGGCCAGGCGGCGGTCCTCTTCTACCTCTTCGCCTACCTGTTCATGAACTTCGGCGCCTTCGCGATCCTGATCGTGATGGCCGGTCCGCTGGGCGACCGCGACCGCTTCGAGGACCTCGACGGACTCGGTTACCGCCACCCGGTGCTGGCGGGGATCATGACGGTCTTCATGTTCTCTCTTGCCGGCTTTCCGCCGACAGTGGGCTTCATCGGCAAGTTCTTCCTCTTCTCGGCCGCGGTCGCCAACGGCTATACCTGGCTCGTTGTAATCGCGGTGCTGATGAGCGTCGTGTCCGTCTACTACTACTTCCGCGTCGTGGTCCACGTGTGGACGCGTCCTGCGGCAGAGGGAATCCGCTTCCACGTGCCGGCCGGGGCGATCCTTGTCGTCGGCGTATCAGGCGTGCTGGCGCTGGTGCTCGGGATCCTGCCCTCGCTGCTGTACGGGGTGGCGCAGCTGGGAGCGTCGCCGGTGGCGGCCGCGGGACACTAGTTGAAGTTCGGCGGCCAACCAGATGATGCAGGAGCTCGTCGAGCACCCGGCGGAGGCGCGGGCCGCGCTATACGTTCGAGCGCGACTGGCCTCCGTCGACGGTGATGCAGGCGCCGTTGACGAGGCTCGCCTGCTCGCCGCAGAGGAAGGTGACCACCGACGCCACCTCTTCCGGCCGGCCGAAGCGCTTCAGCGGCAGCTCCCGCTCGACGAAGCCGGCGATCGCTTCCGGGTCGGCCTTCTGGCGGCGGTCCCAGGAGCCGCCCTCGAAGAGGATCGAGCCGGGCGCGACCGAGTTCACCAGGACGCCCCGGGCGCCGACCTCGCGGCCCAGTGACGCCGCGAAGCTGATCTCGGCCGCCTTGGCCGCGTTGTAGGAGGGCGCCCCTCCCGTTTCCCGGCCGTAGATCGAGGCGATCACGATGATCCGGCCCCAACCCCGGCTCGTCATGTCAGGCAAGGCCAGCTTGCTCATCCGCACGGCCGCGTAGAGGTTCACGTTCATCGCCGTCTCCAGCTCCGCAACCCCGGTGTCGGCCCAGGTGTTTCCCCCCCGGCCGCCGAGGTTGTTGACCAGGATGTCGATCGGGCCAAGTGCAGTCCGCGCCTCGCCGAAAGAGCGGGAGCAGCCCTCCTCGGTTGCCAGGTCGGCGGCAACGCCGGTGACGCCGAGCTCCCGCTCGGTGGCCTCCAGGCCCTGCGCGCCGCGGGCGACGACGGCCACCCGAGCTCCGTCGACCACCAGCGCCCGCGCGATCGCAAAGCCGATCCCGCGGGTGCCGCCCGTGACCAGCGCCGTTCTTCCCTCCAGACCGAGGTCCATTCCGAGCGCCAATCGTAGACTTGAGGCCTTGTCACAGATCCCGCCCGGCCTAGCGGGCGTCATCCACGACGGCCCCCCGGTCAAGCCTCGTCCGGCCGCCACCGTGCTCCTGCTCCGCGGCACCGAGCCGTGGGAGGTGCTGATGCTGCGACGGCCGGGCGGCGCGGACTTCGCGCCCGGCGCCAACGTCTTTCCGGGCGGCAGCGTCCACGCCGACGACCGCCTTCTCGGCGACCCGCTCCGGGGAGCGGCGGTGCGGGAGCTGTTCGAGGAGCTGGGCATCCTGCTCGCCCGGAGCCGCCGCGGCTTCGCCACCGAGGCCGAAGCGGAGAGGATCCGGCTCCGCATCACTCACGGCGTCAGCTTTCCAACTGCGCTCAAAGAGAGCCACCTCGAGCCGGCGGTAGACGAGCTCTTCTACTTCTCCCGCTGGGTCACGCCCGAGCAGCTCCGCCGCCGGTTCGACACCCGTTTCTACCTCGCCCGCCTGCCGCGGGGACAGGAGGTCCACCCTCAGCCGGGCGAGGTCGAGGCCTGGTCCTGGGTCACGGCCGCCGAGGCACTCGGGAAGGCGGACTTCACGATGGTGTTCGCCACCCGGCGGGTGCTCGAGATGGCGGCCGTCGACTTGACGGCCGACGCCCTGTTGGAGCGCCACCGCAACCGCCGCCGGGTCCCCGTCATCCGTCCTGTGGTGCGGATCACCGACGGCCGCTTCGAGGTGGTTACCGAGACACTGCCTGCGATTCCCCGAGCTCGCGGGCGACCGGCAGGATGAGGTCCACATCGGTCTCGGTCGTGCGCCAGTTGGAGATCGCCGGCCGGAAGGCGACCATCCCCGCGTGGACAGTTGTCCCGAAGTACACCCGGCCGTCGGCCAGGACGGCGGCGCCGAGGCGCCGGTTGAGCTCATCGAGGTCGGCCTCGGCGACCTCGCGGGGCCGGTAGCGGAAGCAGACCACGTTCAGCCGGACGGGAGCCAGGAGCTCGAAGTCGGGCGCCGCCTCGACCTCGGCGCCGACCCGCTGCGCCAGCCCGATATGGCGGTCGACCATCTCGCGGTAACCGTCCCGGCCATATGCCTTGAGGGTCGCCCAAACGGCCAGGGCCCGCGCGCGCCGGGAGGCCTCGGGACCGAAGTCGCCGAAGCTGGGCCGCTCGTCACTGCCGATCGGCAGGTAGGGACCGGCGATCTGGAAGGCGCCGTGCATCAGCTCGGGCTCGCGGACGAAGGCGAAGCCGCAGTCGTAGGGCACGTTCAGCCACTTGTGACCGTCGGAGGCCACCGAATCAGCGCCGTCGACGCCCTGGGCCAGCCTCGCGGCTCGGGTGGACGCTCGAGCGAAGAGGCCGAAGGCGCCGTCGACGTGGACCCAGGCGTTGTTTGCGTGGGCGATCTCGACCATCTGCTCGATCGGGTCGAAGTCGCCCGCATTCACCTCGCCCGCCGTGGCGATGACGATCGCGGGCGCGCCCGCGAGCTCGGCCAGCGCGACCGCGAAGGCATTCCGGTCGAGCCGGCCGGCCGGGTCGGCCGCGAAGCGGCGGATCCTCCCGCGACCGATGCCCAGCATGGCCAGGGCCTTCACGGCGCTGCCGTGGAGGTAGCCGCTGGTCAGCACCGGCACCGGTGGCAGACCGGCGAAGCCCTGCTCCTCGAGGTCGACTCCCTGCTCCCGCGCCCACCAACGGCGGGCGGCGGCGAGCCCGGTGAAGTTGGCCATCGTCGCCCCGGTCGTCAGGACGCCGGCCCAGCCCGGCGGGAGCCCGAAGAGCTCCTTGAGCCAGCCGACGGCCACCTTCTCGAGCCGGGAGCCGAGCGGCGAGCTCACCCAGCTGAAGGAGTTCTGGTCGAGCGCCGACGCCAGCCAGTCGGCTCCCAGCGCGGCGGGCGTGGCGCCGCCGGTTACGAAATGGAAGAAGCGCGGGCCCGCCGACCGAGTCGCGGCGGCGATCCCTTCTTCGGCCAGCAAGGCGAGCGCTTCCTCCGACCCGTCGCCGTGCTCGGGTAGGCCGCCGGCGAAGGCCGCGGTGGCCTCCTCGACACGGCCGCTGTGCACTCGTTCCTCGTCGATTCCGGCGAGGTAGCGCGTCGCAGCGTCGGCAGCGCCGGCGAGGATGGCCGGCAGGCGCGGCCCGTCGTGGAGCGGATCGCTCATCGCCAGCGGCCGCGGAAGGCGTCGTAGAGCTCGGGCTCGATCCCTCCCTGACGGAGGACGTCGAGGCCGGCGGGGTCGCGATAGGCGCTCCGGTAGTAGACCTTGGCCACGTTCGAGTTGATGGTCATCTTCGCGCACATGACGCAGGGCGAGAGGGTGACGAACATCACCTTGCCGTGCTCCTGGGCGCCCGCCTTGAGGAGCGCGTTCTGCTCCGAGTGGATGCAGCCGCAGCGGCCCGGCTCGGGGCTGTCACAGGCGTTCGGCAGTCCCCGCGCGTTGCCGTTGTAGCCGACGCCCAGGACCTGGGTGAGGTCGGGGTTGGTGATGACCGTACCGACCTGGCTCCGGGCGCAGGTGGAGCGCTTGGCGAGCTCCTCGGCCATCCGCATGAAGACCTCCTCGAGGGGGATCCGGTTTGCACCCTCCTGTTCGACGGTTTCCAAGTTTTGCCCAGACTTTACCCGCTCATCCAACGTCCTTCCCCAACTCACGGTATGGTTCTCCACAGGGTTATCCACCAACATATGGTGCCTCGCGGCGCGATTACACCAAACATATTGTGCTCAAAGCCTTGACAAGCGGAAACCGGCGCGGTAAAGTTGAGGACAGGTCGAGGCCCTGGGGCATATGTGGCGGGCATGCTCTGGGGCCTCTTCCATCTCTTACCGCAACCCCTTTCAAGCCGTTCGAGCGGACAACCCGGCGCCCGGGAATGCGCCAGGCGAGGCGTCGACCAAAGGAGTGTCGTAGCAATGGCCAAGAATGTAGCCGACGTCGCAGCTGAAACAGGTCGCCGGACCTCTCCTCCGCGGGGTTCCAAGGGGCTCCGCTTCACCCGCTACTTCACCCCGCCGGGCAGCCACGCCCACGACCTGGTCGAGTGGGAACGGCGGACGGCTGCGATCATCGGCGAGAAGGGCAAGGTCATCTTCGAGCAGAAGGACGTAGAGGT
>JALZAP010000069.1 GCA_030948245.1 Candidatus Dormiibacterota bacterium
GGACAAGGTCGACGCTCTGATCGTCATCCCGAACGACCGGCTCACCCAGGTGGTCGACCACAAGACGACCCTGGAGCAGGCCTTCCGGATCGCCGATGACGTGCTCCGCCAGGGCGTCCAGGGCATCGCCGACCTGATCGTCAGCCCCGGCGTCATCAACCTCGACTTCGCCGACGTCAAGGCGATAATGTCGGACGCCGGCGAGGCCCTCATGGGGATCGGTTTCGGCTCCGGCGACAGCCGCGCAGAAGATGCCGCCAAGCAGGCCGTCTCGAGCCCGCTGCTGGAAACCTCGATCGACGGCGCGCGCGGCATCCTGTTCAGCATCACAGGCGGCTCGGACCTCACCCTCCACGAGATCCAGAAGGCCGCCCAGATCGTCAAGGCCTCGGCCGACCCGAGCGCCAACATAATCTTCGGCGTCGTGAGCGACGAGAAGATGCAAGGCGAGGTCAAGATCACCGTCATCGCCACCGGCTTCGGCCACAAGTTGGTCCAGGCCAAGGAAGCCGAGGAGGGCATCAAGACCTTCTTCCGAGAATCGGAGACGAAGGACGAGGTGAAGCCTGAGTTCGGCACCGACGAGGAGGACATCAACATCCCGGCTTTCCTTCGACACCGGAGCTAAAAGCCACAAGCACGTTGACATGTTGTGAGCTGCGACCGCAATATATTGTGGTCGTAGCTCCAGCATGAGATGTCCCTATTGCGGCCACCAGGACCTGAAGGTCGTCGACTCGCGCGACTCCGAGATCGGCGAGGCGATCCGCCGGCGCCGCGAATGCCTCGCCTGTGGCAAGCGCTTCACCACCTACGAGCGGATCGAGGCGGTCCCTTTTTACGTCACCAAGAAGGACGGCCGGCGGGAGGACTTCGATCCGCAGAAGTTGTACGGGGGCCTGGCCAAGGCAACCCAGAAGCGCGACATCTCGCCCGAGCGGCTGCGCGCGATCGTCGACGAGATCGAGGCCGAGCTACGCAACAGCGGCCGCGCTGAGATCCCGAGCGGCGAGATCGGCGAGATGGTGATGGACCGGCTGCGCGTGCTCGACGAGGTCGCCTACATCCGCTTCGCATCCGTCTACCGGGAGTTCATGGACCTCCAGCAGGTCAAGCTCGAGATCGAGCAGGTACTCTCCTCCCGGTCCGGCGTAAAAGCCAAACGCTGAAGTCGATCGCCCCCCGGCCATGCCGGAGGGCAGGTTGGAGGTCCAGGCCGCCATCGTCGGCGGCCGTAATCTGATCTCCATGCCCGCTGCCTTGCAAATCGCCCAGCTCGCCGCCGAGCCTTCTCTTGTCCACGCCTTCTCGACGGTCGCGATGGGATCGATGGGGCTGACCCACGCAGCCGACCCCGGGCTGGTGGCCGAGAGCCGCCGGCAGTTCGCCCGCGCGCTCGGCGTGGAGCCGGAGGGCCTCACCGTCGTCGGCGCGGTCCACGGCGTCGAGGTGGCTCGGGTCGACCGGCCGGCGCCCCTGGTTGAGGGGGTCGATGGGATCGTCACCGACCAGCCCGGCGTCGCCCTCTTCGCGGTCTTCGCCGACTGCTACCCGTTGCTCGTCTACGACCCGCGCAACCACGCGCTGGGCCTCGCCCACGCCGGCTGGCGAGGAACCTTGGCCGGGATCACCAGGAAGGTCGTGTCGAGGCTCGAACGCGAGTACGGGTCGGTTCCGTCCGAGCTCAGCGTCGGGATCGGACCCGGCATCTGTGGAAACTGCTATGAGGTCGGGCCCGAGTTCGCCCAGCGGTTTCCGCCCGAGGTGCTCAAGGCCGGGACGGGAGGCCGGCTCCTGCTCGACCTGGGGGAGGCGAACCGCCGCCACTTCCTCGAAGCTGGGGTGTTGGAGGAGCGGATCGCGACGGCAGGGCTCTGCACGCTCGAATCGGACCGGCTCTTCTCCCATCGCCGGCAGCCCGATGGCACTCGCTTCGCCGCCCTTGGCGTCCTTCGCTGAGCGCCTGGCCGCAGTCCGCGAGCGGATCGCGCGGGCCGGCCGGGACCCGGCCGAGGTCGCCATCGTCGCCGTCAGCAAGGGTCGCTCGGTCGCCGAGTGTGAGCAGGCGATCGCCGCCGGACTTGATCTGGGCGAGAACCGGGTCCAGGAGGCGCTCCCCAAGCTTGCCGCGCTGCCCGACGCCGGTTGGCACCTGGTCGGCCACCTCCAGAGCAACAAGGTCGCCCTGGTCAGCGGACGGTTCAAGCTGATCCAGTCGCTCGACTCGGTCCGGCTGGCCGAACTGTTGGCCGCGCGCGAGCCGGGCCAGGCGATCCTCCTCCAGGTCAATGTGAGTCGCGAAGCGGCCAAGCAGGGGGTTGATCCCGGGGACGCGGTTGCGGTCGCCCGCCAGATGTCGGGCCTGTTGTCGTTGGAAGGGCTGATGGGGATCGCTCCATTGGTTGGCGACCCGGATCCGGCGTTCCGGGCGCTGGCCGACCTGCGGCGGCGATCCCAGGACGCGACCGGCCGGCCGCTTCCGATCCTTTCGATGGGAATGAGCGGCGACTACGAAGCGGCATGCCGGGCGGGAAGCACGATGCTGCGCCTCGGCAGAGTCCTATTCGACGGAAATTGAAATCGACTCGCCGAGAAGGAGGATCTCAGACATGTTCGTGATCGCCGCAATCGTCGCGACGCTCTGCTACGCGATGCTGACGCTGCTCGTGATCAGGGTCGTGTTCAGCTACATCAGCCGCGATGCTGAGAACCCGATCTACAAGATCACCTACACGGTCACCGAACCACTCATGGCGCCGGTGCGGAAGGTATTGCCACCAAACCAGACCGCGAACCTCGACCTCTCGCCGGCGGTCGTCGCGGTGGGCTTCTTCATCCTGATCGCGATCTCCAACTACTTCTCGTGATCTGAGGGGGGACGTCGCCCCCGGCCCTGCTCGGCAAAGGGCCTGCGTGCGGCATACGCCTGAACCCCGGCGGCGGAGGTTTGACTTCGGGCCTCGTCAGGCAAAATTGTCGCTGCAATGGCTCTCATCGCCCAGGTCGTCAACCTCCTTTGCTACGCGATGGTCATCCTTATCTTCATCCGCGTGGCCTTCACCTGGATAAGCCGCGATTACGGCAATCCGATCTACCGCGTCACCTACCAGCTCACGGAGCCCATCCTGCGTCCGGTCCGCAACCTGCTCCCGAGCGGCGGGTTGGGCCTTGACTTCTCGCCCATGATCGTCAGCTTCGTGCTGCTCCTGGTCGGCCAATTCGTCAGCCAGGTCCTGCCGGCGTAGGGCGTGATCCGCCGATGGTAGACTCGGCGCAACGTAAGTCGATAGGCGCCGACGGAGACAGGTAGTCCCGCAACCGCCGCCGACAGAGAGCCCGGGATGCTGAGAGCCGGGCGGCGGCAGCGTGGTACGAGATCACTCCCGAGCCGAGAACCCGAAGAGTCTGAGGTGATTGCCTCAGGAAGCTGGGTGGTACCGCGGGTCACTGGAAGGCTCGTCCCAGAGGTGGACGGGTCTTTTTGTTTTGAGCGAGATGGATAGCAGGAAGAGGATCTTCGAACCGGTTGGCTCCAAGGCCGACTTCCCCGCGCTGGAGCGCGAGGTCATGCAGTTCTGGAAGGAGGACGACACCTTCCAGGAGTCGCTGCGCCAGCGAGAGGGAGCGCCTCGTTTCATCTTCTACGAGGGCCCGCCGACGGCCAATGGCAATCCCGGGACCCACCACATCCTCTCCCGCGCCTTCAAGGACGTCTTCGGCCGCTACCGGACCATGAAGGGCCAGTTCGTGGAGCGGAAGGCGGGCTGGGATGTCCACGGCCTGCCGGTCGAGCTCGAGGTCGAGAAGGAGCTGAAGATCTCCGGCAAGCAGCAGATCGAGGCCTACGGCATCGCCGCCTTCAACGAGAAATGCCGCGAATCGGTCCACCGCTACGTGGCCAACTGGCGCGCCTTCAGCGAGCGGATGGCCTTCTGGATGGATTACGACAACGCCTACTGGACCTATGACCCGGCGTACATCCAGTCGGTCTGGTGGGCGCTCAAACAGTTCTGGGACCAGGGCCTCATCTATAAGGGCTTCCGGGTGGCGCCCTACTGCCCGCGCTGCGCGACCCCGCTCAGCAGCCACGAGCTGGCCCAGGGCTACCGCGACGACACACCGGACCCGAGCGTCTTCGTCCGCTTCCGGCTCAGGAGGGATCCCAAGACCTCAGTCCTTGCCTGGACGACCACGCCCTGGACGCTTCCCGGCAACGTCGCGCTCGCGGTCGGCGAGGAGATCGAGTACGTCAAGGTTCGCCGGGGCGAAGAGTTGTTGATCCTGGCCGAGGCGCGCCTCGGCGTGCTGGATGGCGAGTACGAGGTCCTCGAACGGATGAAGGGAGCCGACCTGCTCGACCTCGACTACGAGCCTCTCTATCAATACTCGGTGCAGCAGGGGGTTGGCCGCGCGCAGGCTTCGCCGAACACGGCGGCCAGGGGGGACGTCCCCCCTCAAAAGGAGGGCCGCGCGCACTACATCGTCGCCGCCGATTTCGTCTCCACCGAGGACGGCACCGGCGTCGTTCACACGAGCGCTCTCTACGGCGCCGACGACCTCAAGCTCTGCCAGGAGAAGGGCATCCCCTTCCAGCACACGGTCGACCTCCGGGGCCGCTTCTTTCCCTATGTCGACAAATTCGCCGGGATTTTCGTGAAGGAAGCCGACCCGCACATAATCGACGACCTCCGTGAGCGCGGCCTCCTCTACCGGGACGAGACGGTGCACCACACCTATCCCTTCTGCTGGCGCTGCGAGACGCCGCTCATCTACTACGCGCTCGACTCCTGGTACATCCGGACCACGGCGCGGCGGGAGGAGCTGCTCCGCAACAACGCGACCACCAACTGGGTGCCCGAACACATCAGGGAAGGCCGGATGGGCGACTGGCTCAAGAACAACATCGACTGGGCCGTCTCCCGCTCCCGCTATTGGGGCACGCCGCTACCGATCTGGGTCTGTGACAAATGCGGGGAGCAGCGCTGCGTGGAAAGCGCGGTGGAGCTCGGCCTCGCGACCGACGCCGACCTCCACCGGCCCTTCGTCGACGACGTCACCATCCCCTGCGCCAGGTGCGACGGGACGATGCGCCGGGTTCCCGAGGTCATCGACTGCTGGTTCGACTCCGGCGCCATGCCGTACGCCCAGCGCGGCTACCCGCAGCACAACCGGGAGGTCTTCAAGGCAACCTTCCCGGCCGACTTCATCGCCGAGGCAATCGACCAGACGCGCGGTTGGTTCTACAGCCTGCTGGCCGAGTCGACGCTCCTCTTCGGCGAGAACTCCTACCGCAACGTGATCTGTCTCGGCCACATCCTGGACGAGCGGGGCCAGAAGGCGTCCAAGTCGCGCGGCAACGTGATGGACCCCAACATGGTCTTCGAGAAGTGGGGATCGGACGCGATCCGGTGGTTCTTCTTCACGTCCCCGGTGGGGGAGAGCTACAAGGTCGGCCCGAAGCCGCTCGACGAGGTCGTCCGCTTCCTGATCACGTTCTGGAACGTCTACTCCTTCTTCGTCACCTACGCCCGGATCGACGGCTTCCTGCCCGGGGAGACGCCGCTCCTGCCGCTCGCCGAGCGCCCCCTCCTCGACCGCTGGCTGCTGAGCCGGCTGAGCCACCTGGTGGCCACCGCTGACAAGGGGATGGAGACCTACGACGTCAACGGCGCGGCTCGGCCGGTCGAGGCCTTCGTGACAGATCTGTCGACCTGGTACGTCCGCCGCTCGCGCCGGCGTTTCTGGAAGTCGGACTCGGACGCCGATAAGCGCTCCGCCTACGAGACCCTGTACCTGGCCCTGGTTACCGTCGCGCAGGTGATGTCGCCCTTCATGCCCTTCCTCGGCGAAGCCGTCTACCGCAACCTGACGGGCGAGCGAAGCGTCCATCTCTCCGACTTCCCGCAGGCCGATGGAGCAGCCCGGGACGAGGGGCTGGAGCAGCAGATGGCCGCTGCCCGCCGGGCGGTCGAGGCCGGCCTCGCCGCTCGTGACGCGCTCCGCCTCAAGGTTCGCCAGCCGCTCGCCTCCGCGGCGCTGCCCGGCGAGCCGCTGCCGGAGGGCGTCGCGGCCATCGTTCGCGAGGAGCTGAATGTGAAGGCCCTGACCTTCGGAGCGCCAGAAGTCCAGCTCGACACCCATATCACGGAGGCGCTTCGCCTCGAGGGCCTGGCGCGCGACATCGTGCGGACGATCCAGAGCCTGCGCAAGGAGTCCGGCTTCCAGATCGAGGACCGGATCGTCACCCACTGGGAGGACGAGGTGCCCGGCCACCTGCCGCTGGGCTTCGTCCACCACGCCTTCGAGGTCTGGGCCGACTACATCAAGACGGAGACCCTTTCGGTCGATCTGAGCCGCGGCATCCCGCCCGGCGTCGAACCGAAAGAAGTCACAATCGACGGCGAGAAGGTTTGGTTGGCGCTAAAACGGGCCGATTGACGAGGGGGCGGATGCTCTTCGGCGCGATCGCCCTGGCCGTCTTCGCGATCGATCGGCTGACCAAGTACCTGGTCGTCACGACGATCCCGGCCAACACCGAGCGGGGACCGATCGCAGGCTTCCTCTGGATCCAGCACATCCAGAACTCCTGCGCCGCCTTCAGCCTCTGCGGACCGGGTCAGCTTGCCTTCCTCGCCATTGCGCTGGTGGTGGTCATCGCCCTCGCGGTCTACGAGTTCCAGCACCTCGGGCCGATCTGGGTCCACGCCGTGCTCGGGCTCGTCATGGGAGGCGCGCTGGGCAACGCAACCGACCGCCTCCTATACGGGTCCGTCACCGACTTCATCGCGGTCCACTGGTGGCCGACCTTCAACATCGCCGACAGCGCCATCTCGGTCGGCGTAGCGCTGTTGGTGGTGGGGTACTACTGGCAACGCCGACCGAGCGGCTGAGGGTGGCGGCCGCCGGACCGCGGCTCGACCGCTACCTGGCCGACAACGTGGCGGGCCTGACCCGCACCGCGGCCGGCCGGCTGGCCCGGGAGGGCCACGTCCGGGTCAACGGGAAGCCCGCTCGCCCGGCTGACTCGCTGCACCTGAACGACCTGGTCGAGTTCGAGCGGGCGGACCCGATCGCCACCGAGCCGCGGCCGGAGGACATCCCCCTGGAGGTCCTCTACCAGGACGCCGAGATCGTCGTCGTGGTGAAGCCCGCCGGGATGGTCGCTCATCCTGCCGCCGGTCACCACACTGGAACCCTCGTCCACGCCCTCCTCGGCCTCGGCGGGAATTGGTCGGCAGCCGGCGGAGGAGCCCGACCGGGCCTTGTCCACCGGCTCGACAAGGACACCTCCGGGTTGCTCGTCGCCGCCCGCACCGACGCCGCCCACCTGTCTCTCAGCGCGCAGCTTTCCGACCGGACGATGTCGCGGACCTACCAGGCGATCGCGGTCGGCCGGGTCGCAGGCCCGGCAGGTGTCCTGGAAGGGGACATCGGCCGCCATCCGCGCGACCGCAAGCGGATGGCAGTGGTCGCCCAGGGCCGTTCGGCGCGAACTCGCTACAGGGTGCTGGAGCAGCTCCGCGGCCACACCCTGTTGCGCTGCGACCTTGACACCGGGCGCACCCACCAGATCCGCGTCCACCTGGCCGCCTTCGGCCACCCGATCGCGGGCGACCGGGTCTATGGCGGCGGCGGCGCGGCGCCCCGCCCGATGCTCCACGCCTGGCGCCTCAAGCTTCGCCATCCCCGGACCGGCGAGGCGATGAGCTTTGAGGCCACGCCGCCGGGGGACTTCCAAGCCTTCCTCGAGGCGCAGCGATGACCGGTCTCCTGATCGTCATCTCGGGTCCGAGCGGAGTGGGGAAGGACACCATCATCGAGCGCCTCCTGAAGATGGACCCCCACCTCCGCTACTCGGTCTCCTTCACCACGCGGACCAAACGCGATTACGAGGTCGACGATGTTCATTAC